>JAAXGZ010000002.1:0-26203 GCA_012271135.1 Caldilineales bacterium
ATATTTGTCTATCCGAAATGCTTAGTTGACGATGCGTACGGCCACAGAGCAGGTGGCCAACACGGCATCTTCGGCATCGAGCACACTCAGGCGTAGGGTGTACGGTCCGCTCAGCCCGATGCTCGTCGCGTCGAACTGCCACAGGAGGCCTCCCCGCACTTTGTTGTACGCCCTTCCCAATGAGGTGAAGTCCTGGTCCGCAGGATCCGACCCGGGGGCAATCGCGATGTCGTACGCAGCCAAGTTCTCATGGGCTGCGGTGCCTTGGACAGCCACCGTGCCGGCCAGTTCGGCGGCCACCGCGGGCGAAGACAGCAGCGCGCTTTCATCCTCGCAGAAGGGCACATTGCGCAGGTCCGGCTGAAGTGCGGCCTGGCCGGTGCCCGTCGTTTCGTCGACCAGGTTGAGATCCGCGCCGGTTCCCAGCGCCGGACCGGACACAGGCTCTGTGCGAACTTCCGCAGGTATGTCCGAACCCGGTTCCGCTTCCATGGCCCTGGCCAAGACATTGCTGATCATGTAAGTCAGGCCCATGACCACCAAGAGTCCAACCACACCGGTCACGACCCCCGCCGTGGCCCGGGCCGCCCGTTCGCGTTCCAGCGCGAAAATCGCCTGCAGCCTTTCGGTCCGGATGCTCCGCACGCGGTACAGATAGACCAGTGCGCTCAGGCCGCAAAGGGCGTAAATCCAGGGAGCCAGATCGGCAATGTAGTCAACGATGAGGGTCATGGCCGGATTGTAACCCGGCATGCTCGGCCCGGTCCGCCGAACACCGCAGGCAAGGAGAACCACCCGCGGTCCCGGTCAACCGTCTGAGAGCAACCATGCGGTTGGTCCGATCGGGTGCTACCATTCGCCACCCCCTTTCCACCCAGGTTGCCGGGAGCGAACCATGGAAATGAGACGATTCGGCAAGACCGAACTGCAGGTGTCGGCGATTGGTTTCGGATGCTGGGAGTCGAGCGGCGAATACGGAGAGTTCGACGACCAGGAGATCATCGATGCGGTTCACTTGGCCCTGGAGATGGGCATCAACCTCTATGACACTGCCGAAGCCTACGGATTTGGCCGTTCCGAGACCTTGTTGGGCAAAGCCCTTGCCGACAGGCGCGATCAGGCCGTGGTCGTCACCAAATTCGGCATCTATCCCCAAGACGACATTCACCACCGGGACTCCAGTCCGGAGACGGCGCAGGCGGCCATCGAGCGCAGCCTCAGGGCGCTGAACATGGACTATGTGGATGTCTACCTCATTCATTGGCCCGACCGGGACTTCTCATTCGAGGATGCCATGGCCAAGATGGAGGACATTCGCTCCCAGGGCAAGGCCAGGTTCGTCGGGGTCAGCAACTTCCGGCCGGAGCAGATCCGCCGGGCATGCAAGGGAGGCAGCGTCGACGTGGTGCAGTACGGGTATCACTTGTTCGATCGGCGCCTGGAACGGTTTGTCTTTCCGACCGTTGCCGAGCTGGACTGCGGCCTGATGACTTACGGTTCGCTGGCACACGGCCTACTTGCAGGGGCCTACAACCGGGACACCGTATTCCCCTCCAACGACTGGCGCGCCAGGGGCAAGGCATTCAACCTATCCTTGCTCAGCCCCGACGTATTGGCCCGCAATGTGGACGTCGTGGATGATTTGAAAACCATTGCCGCCGACTTGGGGCGCACCTCGGCCCAACTGGCCCTGCGCTGGGTGCTCTCCAACAAGCTGGTGAGCACCGCCCTGGTGGGCTTTCGGAACCCCGGCGAGGTCCGGGCCAACCTTGTGGGTCTGGACTGGGAGATGGACGCCGACACCAGGACACGCATCCAGGCCGTGTTCGACAGGCACGGGGTCGACACGGCTCCCGATGCCTGGGTTGAGGAAGACGGGTTGGGCATCCCCGGCTGACCTGGCACGTCCGCGACGCCCGCGCCAAGCCACGTCTCCCAGGCTCGGCAGTCCAATCCTTCGCAACCGCACAGGCAGCCATGACCCTGAAACAGGAATTCAATTCCCGACGCAGCGATGTCCGGTCCCGACGCGGCATGGTGGCCACCAGTCAGCCCCTGGCCGCGCAGGCCGGTTTGCGCATCCTCATGGCGGGAGGCAATGCCGCGGATGCCGCAGTGGCCACGGCCGCCGTCCTGAACGTGGTGGAGCCCATCTCAACGGGAATCGGCGGGGACTGCTTCGCGCTGTTTTATGACTCGGCGACCCGACGGGTTACGGCCCTGAATGGCTCGGGCCGCACATCCCGGCACGCCAATCCCCGAGAGCTCATTGCCGCGGGCTACGCCACAATGCCTTCCTTTACCGGCCACGCCGTCAGCGTGCCCGGCACCGCGGCCGGATGGGAAGACCTCCTGGCTCGGCACGGAACCATGACCCTGGCCGACGTTCTGGCCCCGGCCATCGAATACGCCTCCGATGGCTACCCTGCCTCCGAATGGATTGCCCTGGGGTGGCAGCGCCAAGTGTCGAAGCTCCTGCGCAGCCCGGATTGGGACACCCCGGATCTGTCGTCGGGACCGCCGCAGCCCAGCGGCAACGAACTTCTGATTGAAGGCCGGGCGCCGCAGCCGGGAGAGATTATCCGCATGCCCGAACTGGCCGAGACTCTGCGGAGCATTGCGGCCGAAGGGGCCGAGTACATCTACCGCGGCGATTTTGCCGACAAACTGGCTGCCCATGTGCAGCGCTATGGAGGGTGGCTTGACCGAGAAGACCTCGCCGACCACCGCTCGGACTGGGTTGCTCCCCTGACCTTCGACTACCACGGGCGCAGGCTGCACGAGTGTCCCCCGAACGGCCAGGGGCTGGCCGCACTGCTGGCCCTCGCCTTGGCGAAACCGTTCCAACTGGCCGAACTCGACCAGGCCGACCGTGTGCATCTGATGATTGAATGCATGCGCCTGGGCTTCACGGACGCGCTGCGCTACGTTACCGATCCGGCATCTGCCGTGGTGTCCCCGGAGTACATGCTGACCGAGGAATGGCTTGCGCCGCGGCGTGACCGCATCAGCATGGGACAGGCCGCGCAGGCCGTACCACATGGTCTGCCGCCAGCCGGTACCGACACCGTCTACCTTTGCGCCGCCGACGAACACGGCAACGGCTGCAGCTTCATCAACAGCCTGTACCAGGGCACCGGCACCGGCCTGGTGGTCCCGGGCACCGGTGTCAGCCTTCAGAACCGAGGGGCCGGTTTCGTCCTGGACCCGGACCATCCCAATGTACTCTGCGGTGGACGCCGCCCGTACCACACGATCATCCCTGGCATGGTGACGGCCGAGTCGGAGTTGTTGGCCTGCATGGGTGTGATGGGCGGCTATATGCAGCCGCAGGGACACTTCCAGATGATGGTCCGCATGTACGACGAAGGCCTGCCTCCGCAACGAGCCCTGGATGCTCCACGTTGGCAGTTGGCCGGCCCGTCCGCCGATCAGCCCAACAGCGTGGGCGCGCACCGGCCGGGAGGACGCGTGCTCCTGGAACCAGGCTTCGAAACGGAAGTCATGCGTTCGCTGCAGAACCGGGGCCATCGGATCGAGGTCCGGCGGGGATTGGACCGCGGCGGTTTCGGGGGTGGCCAGATCATCGCCCGCAACCCGGAGACCGGAGTCCTCACCGGCGGATCCGACCCCCGCAAGGATGGATGTGCGATAGGCTGGTAGAAGGTGTTGCCTTCCATGAACAGTTCGACGGTCCCGCCGTAACCGCGGGCTTCACTGTACGGGATTCTTCTTCACAGCCCTTTGATGCACTCTCGAATCCAGACTTGTGGACGCGCCGCGTCCACCGGCGTTCAGCGCATGCGGACGGATGGTCAACCACCCCCGGCCATTGCATCTTTCCTCCACTTCCACCGGCTTCTGGAAACAGGCGCCACGGGACTGCTGACGGCCGCGGAGGCCCTCCCCGTTGAGCGTCTGACGGACTACGAGGAGCTGGACGGCTACGAACTGTCCGGCTACGAGTATGTGGATCGGGCCCTGATTCTGAAGTTCAACGGCGGCTTGGGCACCAGCATGGGCCTAGATCTGCCCAGGTGCCTGCTGCCGGTGCGCGACGGACTGACGTTTCTGGACTACATCGCCAGGCAGGTGGGTTACCTTCAGCAACAGCTGGACCGCCATGTGCCCCTGATGTTCATGAATAGCTTCCACACGCGGGATGCCACGCTGGAGGCGCTGGCGTCCTACCCCGAGCTGCGCAACGGCATCGCGCCGGATTTCGTGCAGCACAGGTTCCCCAAAATCGATCCCGCCACGTTGGAGCCGGCGGCCTGGCCAGCCAACCCCGACCGGGAGTGGTGTCCCCCCGGCCACGGGGACGTCTTTGCTTCCCTCGACACCACGGGGCTGCTGGACGAGCTGCTCACCGCGGGGTATCGCTATGTATTCCTGAGCAATGCGGACAATCTCGGAGCCACCCTGGACATCAAAATCCTCGGCTACATGGTGGAAAACGACGTCCCCTTGCTGATGGAGGTGGCCAATCGGACACTGTCCGATCGCAAGGGAGGACACCTGGCCCAAAACCCCGCTGGCGGTCTTCTCCTGCGCGAATTTGCGCAATGCCCCGAGGCCGAACTCGATGGGTTTCAAGACATCCGGCGCTACCAGTTCTTCAACACCAACAACCTTTGGGCCCACTTGCCCTCAATCAAGGAGACGCTGCGCAGCCACTGCGGCTTTCTGCCCCTGCCGCCCATTTTCAACCGCAAACCCGTGGACCCGATGGATGTCTCCACGCCCGAGGTCATTCAAATGGAGAGTGCCGCCGGATCATCCATTTCGGTCGTACCTGGCGCAGCCGCTCTGCGCGTTCCCCGGATCCGGTTCCTACCGGTCAAGCGCTGCGAGGATTTGCTGATTGTGCAGTCGGACGTGTACCGGACCGCCCACAGCCATCGGCTCGTAATGAACCCCAAGCGCATCAACCCACAGCCCCGCAGATCACCCACGGTCCACCTGGACCCAAGGTATTACGGCCACTACCGGGACCTGGAGGCACGGTTCCCGTTCGGAGCGCCTTCCCTCGTACGTTGTCTGTCGCTGGAAGTGGAAGGCGACGTTCGTTTTGGCAGGGACGTGGTAATCGAAGGGAATGTACGGATTCGCAACCCGAAGTCCAGTCCGATGCTGATACCCGACGGTACGGTCCTCGACGACACCAACGGTTGACCGATCCGGGCTACGGGGCAGGCCAGATGCGCTCGACGATCGGCAGCGGTATCCGATTGGCCCACTTCCCCTTCCACAGCCACTTCTGCCAGGTCCCGGCCATCGGGAACCGGCCCGCCCCCAGCCCCTCCGCCATCAGATCGGTGCCGTTCTCTTCTGAGCCGCTCGCATTCAGTAAGGTGGGCCCCCAGGTAACCTCGACACAGCCCCGCCTCCGGGCCCACGCCAGAATTGACCGGCCCGCCAACAGGCACTGCTCGACGTTCGCCCCCGGGACTGCATGGACGACCCGTTGAACGGATGCCCTGCGTCCCAACCGCACAGCGACAACGGCCATGATGGGATCATGGCACCGATTTTCAACGACAAACAGCCGTGCCTCGGGATGGTCGCAATCGCGCCCGGACCACGGGCTGTCCATCCTTGTCAGCATGTCCTGGATCACCTCGGACCCGATGCGGTCGCCCAAATCCCTCACGGAATCCTTGAGGAACTGCGCATGCCGGACGTTCACGCGATCGCCGGCGATCACGGCAAGGCCAGCCTGGGCCGCCGCATCCACGGCCGGTGCCAACATCCCGATCTCAGAATCCGGCAGTAGCGCATTGTCCTTCCCAAGGGGAGACATCCAAGTCGAAATCCCTTGCCATCCAGGGGCAACTGACCGCCACCCGTTGGCTTCGAGGCGGGATATGGCAGACATGCCCACCGCCGAGTTCGTCGGGACTAGGGGGCTGATGCGAATTCCGACACAATCTTCCCCGGCCAGAAGGTGCTCCAGAAACTTCAGTACCTCTGCTGTCTCCGCCAACCCGCTCCAATCCAGGACCGGACCGTCGCGTACTTCGGCCACCGAAACGGGAATTGAGGGACCAATCCTGCGCAACAAGACCTGCACCGCATGGTCGGGATGGCCTCTTCCCAAACTGAGTATCCATCGGCGCACCGACCACCCGGCTTGCCGAGCCGCTTCGCCGGCCTGCCAGGACTGCTGCCAACCCGCCAGCCGGTAGCCAATGATCGACTGGTTCCAGACAACGGGGTCTGCCACGTCGGAGCACGAACCCAAGGATCGGGATCCGCGGGGCCCATCTCCCTCCAGGCTTGAGCGCAGGTGCCGTCGAGCCTCGGACAATGCGGGTTGAACTTGGTCCCGCAGGTTCACGGCCACCGCATAACCGCGCCAAGCCAGCTCGTCGACAGGAAGGTCCCAGGCCCCCATGCGTCGTTCGACGCGACCGCCAAATCCCTGCTTCATCCGGTAGACGGTCCACAAGTCCCGTTGCGGCAACCGCGCCAAATCCACCGGCAGCGAGTTCGGCCACTCCCCTTGGCCTTGCACCTCGCACATGGCCGCGGCCACTGCACCAAGCGCATCCGGGATGCCCCAAAGGTCGTACGTTCCAGCCCCGGCCGCGCGTGCGCGCTGCATGGCGGCAAAGTGCAGAGCGTAGTTGGGCATCGCATGACGATGCCGAGTGCTGCTGGCTCCCCACAGGTACCAGGCGGAGCCACCACACAACGCAAGGACGACGGCCGCCACGGTTTCGCCCTCCACGTCTGCCAGCAGCAGCTCCAAGTGGTCGGGCAGAAGTTCAAACGCCGCCTCGAAGTAGGACGGGGCATGAGGCGCGAATCCCTGTCGGCGGCCGGTCGCCTGCATCAAGGAATGCAACCGTTCAAGATCCGTTGAACCGCCCACCCGAACCTGCGTGCCCGCACGCTGGGCCCGACGCACGTTATAGCGCCATTTGCTCTTCATGCGCCGAAGCAGTTCGGCATCGGAGCCGGCAAGATCCACCTTGATCGTGCTACGTGGCTGGACCGTCTGCCTGCTCGGCCTGAAGCCCAGTCGGGCCAGTTGCTGCCGATACGCCGGCAAATCCGGAAGTTCGGGTTCGATCTTGACCAGATGCATACCATGCGTGCGCGCGCACTGCAACAGTGCGGTGCGCATGCCGTCCACGTCGGCAGGGCAGCTCCAGTCAACCACCGGACCGCCGGGCACATACCCGAGCGACAGGCCCAGCCTGCGCTGCTGCAGCACCAGAGCGCCTGCCTGGAACATCCCGCCCGTGCCGGCCAGAACCGCCTGGTGCACCTGCCAGCCGACGCGCTGCTTGAGCCTGGCCCAACCCTCTAGTTGCAGCACATGACCCGACGGATGCGCCTCAACGAAGTCGTCCCAGCCGGGTTCCGCCTCGAAAAGGCCAGCTCCGGCAGCTGAGACGGACCCGCGGACTGTGGTAAATGACAATGGCACTGGACTGTCCGATACGAAATCCAATCAAGCTCACAAACAGGTTGGACATTGGGAATACACTATATATGGAGCACCGTCTGCGACCCGGCGGCATGGCCGCTCTGGCCGCGTCTCCTTGCCCTCAACCGTTCCGCGGTCCGCGAGGGAATACACCTGCCGGCATGCAGTTTCCACCATGACCTCCAGCACATCCACCGGATTCGATCCTGGTCCTGCCATTCAACCGGGGTCGCGGCGTGCCCACCCGGGCTTGCTGACACAGGTCCAGATTCTGTTCCTGGCGACTCTGGTCGCCACCGATGCGGGCTGCCTGTGGATTGGTCATTGGCTCGCACATCTGGCCACGCGTCAAGGACCCCAAGTTGTGCTGGGGCCGTTCAACGAGTGGCTGGCGCTGCCGGTGGTCCATACCGTACTCCTGCTGGCGGCTTTTGTGTGGACAAGGATGTACCAGCGACGAAGGCCGATTCTCCATCTGGACGAAACCATCAAGATCCTGTTCATGAACGGGATCCTGGTACTGCTGCTGCTGGCCGTGCTGACCATGCTGCTGGTGGACTTCGAGGTCTATCGCCGGCACGTCCTGTTCATCTGGGCCATCACATCCCTCCTAGTCAGCGCGGGCCGCATCATCCACACCCAGTTTCAGTGGTCGGCCCAGAGCAAGGGGATCGGGGCCCAACGGGTACTGCTTGTCGGCAGTGGTCAAACCGCCGCCATCATCCTGCAGAAAGTACGCAGCACACCCAAGCTGGGTTTTGTGGTGGCCGGAGTCATTCCCGCCGACAACGGAACCTCCCGGCTGGACGGAGTACCGGTTCTGGGTACGGTGGACGAAATCCCGGAGGTGGTGGCCGCGCACGACATTGACGAAGTCATCATCGGCATGCCGGAGGCGTCCCAGGAGGAGATTGTCCGCCTCATTAGCATTTGCCAGGAGGAGAAGGTTGGGATCCGTGTCTTTCCCGACCTGTTCCAGATCATGGCGCAGGAAGTCAGTATCGGGGATCTGTCCGGCCTGCCGCTGTTGACCATGCGAGATGTGGCGCTCCAAGGCTGGAAAGTGGTGGTCAAACGGGCCATCGACATCATAGTCAGCGTGTCGGCGCTCGTCTTCCTTAGCCCCTTCTTCCTGCTCGCATCACTGCTCATCAGACTGGAGAGTGCGGGCCCGGTTTTCTACACACAGGTTCGCATGGGCTTGGACGCCGTTCCCTTCGACATGCTCAAGTTCAGGTCCATGCGCTTGGATGCGGAAGACGAAGGTCCCGGCTGGACGACACCGGACGATCCCCGACGCACCCGCATCGGCCGGTTCCTCCGCTCAAAGAGCCTCGACGAGTTCCCCAATTTCATCAATGTCCTGATGAACGAGATGAGTGTGGTCGGCCCGCGCCCGGAGCGGCCGGTCTATGTTGAGGAATTCCGTCGGGTCGTGCCCAACTACATGGAGCGCCACAAAGAGAAGGGCGGCATCACCGGCTGGGCTCAAATCAACGGGTTGCGCGGCGACTGTTCCATTGAGGAACGAATCAAGTACGACCTTTGGTACATCGAAAACTGGTCGATCGGCCTCGACTTCAAGATCATGGCCATCACCACCTGGAAGATTCTCTTCAGGACCCATCCGGACGCCTACTGACGCAGACCGGGAGCGGTCCGCGTCTTGTCCCGATACCCGACGCAGAACCTAGCCTTTGCAGGGCGCAAGGATCAACGCGCAAGGCCCAGTCCGCCTGCAGCCATGCGGAAAGCCCCCATCCCCAAACCCGAAACAGGACGACGGCCCGGACTGCGTGACCAGTATCCCTTTGCTACCATTTCTCACCTTCACCGTTCGCCAAGTCACCACCCCTTGCCATGGACACCTCATTGGTTTCGCACTCAGGGACCGCGATTGAACACGAGCAAACATTCGATGCGCTGACCACCCGGCAACGCCAGGTGTTGCGCATCGTGGTCGAGGAGTTCGTGGCCCATGCCCAGCCGGTTGGCAGCAGACGAATCGCCAAGGAGCGGGATCTGGGTGTCAGTTCCGCCACCATCCGCAACGATCTTGCGCAGCTTGAAGCCTTGGGACTGCTCACCAAACCGCACGCGAGTGCCGGCCGGGTCCCGTCGCTGTTGGGCTACCGCATTTACGTGCTGCACCTCATCGGCAACCACCGACTGCCCAAGGAGCACCGCAACCAACTGCGGCGCAGATTCGAGGCCATTGATTCGAATTCACCGAGTTGGCTGCTGGAGGCAACCCGTCTCCTATCGGTTGAGGCCAACAGCTTGGCGCTGGCAACCGATCTGCGTTATGTCAACCACCGACTTCGCCATGTGGAGCTGATATCGGTTCGGGACAATCGGGTTCTGATGATTGTGGTCCTGGAGGATGGCCATGTGTGCCAGCGCATGCTGGACGTCCCCGACAAGATGGCACAAGCCGATCTCACCGTGCTGAGCGCGGAGTTGAACCACTTGCTGCCGGGCCTGAATCGAGTACAGATGCAGGAGAAGGCCCTGGAGGCGTCCTCAGCCGCCAAGGAGTTCTGCCAACTGGTCAGCGACCTGATGCGGATCACGGAGGGAGACGGTTCCGCTTCCATTGTTCAGCAGGGCCTTGGCCACATCTTGGACGCCCCCGAATTCGCCGAGAGCCGCAGGGTACGCAAGGTGGTTGACATCTTTGATTCGGGCCCGCGCATCGAGGAAATCCTAATGCTCGTCCCGCGACCCGACGATGTCCACGTCCTGATCGCCGGAGACGATCGCAAGGAATGGTCCGACCTGGCCGACATCAGCCTGGTGCTGTCCGCGTACGGAATCCCAAACCAAGCCATCGGCATCGTGGGCGTGGTCGGCCCCGTCCGCATGGCCTATCGCTACAATATGGGCACGGTGCGCTTTATGGCGGCGCTCATGAGTGCCCGTGTGCGGGAAACCAGGAGCGACGACCTCCTGCCCGAGGTCATTGCTCCCTGATCCCGCCTCCTGTGGACCGAAATTCTGCTTCGACGATTGTCGCCAATGGCAAGGAACCGATGTCGGATACAACCAAGATTACTTCAGAACACGAGTTCACGAACGAACCAGGCCAGCCCGACGCGGGCGTTGCCACTCCTTCGGACACCAAGGAAGGGGAACCGGAGTTGCCGGAGGCGGAGGCAAGCAAATGGGCGGACTGGACCCGGGAGGATCTGGAAACCGAGCTGGACAGCTACAACCGCCGCATTGCCCAACTGGAAGAGGAAACGGAAGCCCTCGATACCAAGGTCGAGGCCGGCCAACGCGAAATCCAGCGCATGGCGGCGGAGTTCCAAAATGCACGCAAGCGGCTGGACCGCACGGCGCAGGAGCGCATCGACAACGCTTCGCAATCCCTGGCCGAGAAGTTTCTGCCGGTCCTCGACGACCTCGAACTGGCCCTGGGCAACGTACCAGCTGAAGTGCGCGATCGGGGCGAGTCCTTCGTGCAGGGAGTTCAGCACATACACGGGAAGATCCAGGGGATCCTGGCCAACGCCGGCATCGAGCCAATGGAGCCCTCCGGACAGTTTGATCCCAATCTGCACGAGGCGATGCAACAGATTCCCAGCGACGACCACGAGTCGGGAGAGATCATTGAAGTCATGCGGACCGGGTACCGGATCCGCGATAAAGTGCTGCGACCGGCGATGGTGCGGGTCGCAGCGTAACCTTCCTCACCGGAGGGATTCGGGTCCGCCATGACGTCAACCCATCTCAACGCCGGCCGGGCCGACATGGCAACCGGCATTCGGCCGTTCGACGTAGGCCGCGACCTGCCCCAGGTCACCGAGCTGGTCCGGGAAGCGTTCGCGCAGGAACTGAGGGAGACCGGCTCAAGGCCGTTGCACAACGCGGGGTTGTACAGTCGACTGCACAGTTTCCTGCGTTCGGAACCCGCGAACCTCTTCAGCTTCATGCGGATGTTCGACGGATTCGTCTACGTTGACCGCGGCCGGGTTGTCGGGAATGTGTCCATGCAAAAACTGGACTCCTTCGGGCACCGCTGGCAACTGGCCAATGTGGCAGTCGCCGCGTCGCATAAGCGGCAGGGGATTGGCAGCAGGCTGGTACAAACCGCCACGGACAATCTGCGTACCCTTGGCGCCAAGCATGCCGTGTTGCAGGTGCGGACAGACAATCTGGCTGCACGCAACCTGTACGCCAAACAGGGGTTCAAGCGCCTGGGCGGCATGGCAGACCTGGAAGGCAGGTGCCCGTTGCGAATCGGCCCGCGACCTGGAAACCCGGCTCCCATATCCGCCCTGCCCGGTGAGGAATGGCAGCAGATGCTCGACTTGGCGAAAGTTCAGGTGGGCGGCCACATGCAGTGGTGGCATCCCATCCGACCGGGCGACTTTGTCCATGACTGGCCGCGCCGGGTAGGTGAATGGCTGGGGGAAACACTGGGAGTAGCTTCCATTACGCGGTTCGGCATTCGTCTGGGAGCCGAACGACTGGCCACGGCCATCGTCCTGCGATCCGCCCACTGGAAACGCGTGCACAGGATTTCCTGGTGGACCAGGCCACAGCAGTACGGCCAGTACGAGGACGGCATGCTCGATACCCTGGCCGGGCTGATGGCTGCACAGGCCCACTGCCGGATTCACGTGCAGGTGGACGCTGACCACCACCAGGCACTCGACGGCCTGACGGCCATGGGCTTGCGGGTCAAGCCTTCCCTGGACACCATGCGTTGCGAACTGACGCCGGAGCGACAGGAACCAGCCGCGAATCGAAGATTTCGCCTCAGGCCGTGAAATTCACTTTCATGCACATGGCGGATACCCACCTGGGTTTCCGGCAATACGGGCACACAGAGCGGGAGTGGGATTTCGACGACGCCTTCCGCTGGGCTATCGACCAGGCCCTTGCCAGCCAGGTTGACTTCGTGCTTTTGGCAGGGGATCTGTTCCAGTCCGGTTCCAACCTCCAGGCGATAACGTTCAACAACGCGGTTGCCCACCTTGAGCATCTGCGGGAGGCCGGCATTCCATGCCTGGTGGTGGAAGGCAACCATGACCTGCCGCCCTACCGGGCATACCGGACCCGCTTCGGCTGGGTGAATGCCCTAGCGGAAGCCAGTCGTCTGGTCTACCTGCTCGATGCCACCCCGCTCGAGGTTGGTGCGGAACCCGTACTTGCCAGCGACGCCAGTCGCGTGGGTCACTACGCCGAGCCCATCCCCGGCGTGCCCATTTACGGCATCGGGTTCAACGGAGCCGCCACGCGGGCGGTGCTGGAACGATTCGAGAAGTTCGTCTCCGAACAACTTGCCCACAATCCCGACTATGCCGTCCTAATGATGCATACCGGCGTTGACGGACGCACACGGGAACGCGCATCCGGCAACATCAGCGTGAGCAGTATGCGCGGGCTGAGATCGCAGTTCGACTACGTGGCCCTGGGCCACTACCACATGAAGTTCGACGAAGACAACTGGCTGTTCAATCCCGGCAGCCTGGAGTTGACGAGCCAGGACTTGGCACACGAGGAAACCGGGGGCATCTACCTGGTGACCGTCGACACCGAAGCCGTCCCCAAGCACCGAGTCGAGCACGTGGCGTGTCCCAGGCGTTCCTTCGTACACAAAGCGTTCAGTCTGGCCCGTACCAACGACCCGGATGAACTCTATGGCCAGATCGAGGAATTCCTGTTCGGGGAACGGGAGAAAGGGGCCTCCGATACCAACGACAAGAAGCCTGTGCTGAGCATCGTGTTGGCGGGAACCAGCCGGTTCGAGCCGGGACTGGTGGATACGCAGCACATTGAGGAACTCAGTCGGCGGATCCTGGATCCCCTGCTGTGCCGCATTGCGAATCGCGCCCTCCCACCGGGGATTGCCGCATTCGACGAAGCGACGGACATGAGCCGCCGCGATCTCGAGGAGCAAGTACTGGAAGGCCTGTTCGAGTCCCACCCCGACTTCAGCAAGGACTTGACCCACTGGACCAACGCCACCCTTGAAATCATGGACGCTGGGCTGAAACAAGGTGCTGCCGATGGGATTTGCAACATCCTGGGCAACGCCCGAACCGCGCTGACAGGCTGAACATGGTCAGGCTCACCCACCTGCATCTGGAAAACATACGCTCCTACCGGACCGCCACCATCGAATTCAGGGACGGAGTCAACGCCATCGTCGGCCGCAACGGAGCCGGTAAGTCGACGATCCTACAGGCCGTTGGCTACGCCCTGTTCAATTCGCTCGAAGGTCGCAGGCTGGACTTTGTAAGGGAAGGCAGCACGTCGGGGTCCATCGCCTTGGGGTTGACAGAAGGCCGGGAAGGCGCTTCCTTCGAAGTGGTGCGGGAACTAAAGAAGTCCGGTTCGGCGGACTGGTACGTGATCGACCTGATGCGCGATGTCGAAGTGTGTCGCGGCCGGCAGGACGTTCAGTTCTTTGTCCAGGACCTGTGCAACACCCGGATCGACCCGGGACGGCTGTACATGGGTATCATCGGAATACAGCAAGGAGCATTCGCCAACCCTTTCAGGGGCACACCGGGCGACCGGCAAAAACACTTCAGTCCCCTCCTTGAAGTGGAGAAGTACAAGGAAGCGTACGACCGCCTCGGACGGTCGGAAGGCCCTAGAGGGTTGATTAGATCCAATTCCGCCACCCTTGCCACCGACATTGCCCGGTTGGAAGTGCGACTCGAGCATCGAGACCGCCGGGAAGACGAACACCGGACGCTGGTCCTGAAACTGGCCCGCCTCGAGGCAGAGGAAGAACACGCCCGGAAACGACTGGTTCGGCTGGCCAAAGCGTCCCGGGAATTCGACCAACTGAAATGCAGCCTCGAGGCTGCGGAAGGCCAGCACGCCAAGGCCTATGTCGAACTGGAAGCGGGCCGCCAACAACTGCGGAACGCCGACGAGGAACTTCAACAAAGCACCGACGCCTCGAAGATTGTCGAGGTCAATCAAGCCCAACACGATCGGCACCTGAAGACCCGGGAACTCCTGGAGACGTTGGCAGAGGACCTCAAGGCCATGAGGGACTTGGCACGCCGGAAGGATCGGTTGGACGTACGCCTTGACGGCTACCGGGAGCAGCTGACACAGGGACGAAACCAGCTCGAACACCTTGATCAACTGGCGGTCCAACAGGCAGGGCTGGCCGGTTCGGCCCGACGGTACCAAGCCTTGGACCAGGAGCGTACCGCCCTCGAGCACCGGGTCGATTCGATGAAGGACCTGCACCGCGCAAAATCCTCCGCCCACGACCACGCGGTCCGGAGGCAGTCCAAGGTCGACCAGCTGACTTCGGACCTGGAACTCAGACAGCAAACTGCGGACAGGGCGGAGATGCTTGAGATTCGTCGGGACGAACTAGCCACACTGACCGTTCGTCTGGAACAGCAAATGCAACTGGCAAACCAACAGCTCGAGCGGGTCAACCGACAACTCGCGATGCTGGAGGCATCCGCCGGAGACCGGGCAACCACACCCAACCACTTGTGTCCTCTCTGCAACCAGCCGATTGGGGATGAGATATGGCTGGAACTGGTTACCGAATCCGAGGCGGAACAGCAGGAACTGCAAGGCCGGGCATCCCGTCTGGCCAAGGAACTGGACACGAGCCGGCAGGATGGGGGGCTCGTTGCAGGGAAAATTGAACAGTTGCAGTCCGTGCTGGCTGGATTGCCGGACGAGGTGGAGCTGCAGCAGGCCATTTCTGACCTGACGCTTGCCCGGCAGGAACTTGACCGGGTGGAGGTGCAAATCCAGGAGGACCAAGAACTGGAATGCAGGCTTCAGGCAACCATTGCCGACCTGGCCACTCTTGAGGACAATTGGGCTGCCTTCAGGGACCACCAGCGACAACTGGACGGGCGCGGGGATATCGAGGCGGTGGTGGCCGAACTGGAGGTGGGGATCGCCACCTTGGAGACCGAAACTGAATCATTGGAGACGAGCCTGGCCCCGTTCGCCGGCGTCGAGGCCAAGGAAACCACCTTGACCCAAACCCTGAACGCCACCCGTCGGGCCTATGAAATCGTTTTGCAGCATCAAGGCACCGCGGCGCAGAAACCGGTACGCGGGAAACGACACCGAGAACTGAACCGTCAGGTGGGGGACCAGGAGGCCCGCCTTGCCGAAGCAGCCACCGACTTGAACCGTTGTCGGGATGCCTACGACCACGAATCCCATGTCGAACACCAAGCGGAGATGAGACGCCTGGAACTAGATGCCCGCGAGCGTCAAACACGTCTTGAAGAAGCCCGCCTGCAGCTGGATGCACTGAACAGGCAACTGGAGGAGATGAAGCTGCTTGATGCCGAATTGGCCGACCAGAGGACCGAGAAGGCGGCTTGGGACCGGCGGGACTCCGATCTGGAGGACATGCGCCTCGCCATCCGGGACATGCAGCCCCTGATGACCCGGATTTTGAACCAGCGGATCAGCCGCGGGGCGAACACCATCCACCAGGAACTCACCAACTCCGCCGCCACCGAACTGACTTGGGACGAAACCTTTGCCATCACCCTCCGGGTCCTGGGACGCGAGCGCGCGTTCAGTCAGTTGTCGGGTGGGGAGCAGATGACGGCAGCCCTGGCCGTTAACCTGGCCATGCTGCAGGAACTCAGCACGGTCGGTTTCGCCTTCTTCGATGAACCAACCACCAACCTCGATGAGGATCGCCGAACTGAACTGGCGACGCGCCTGAACACCACCCGACAAGTGCCCCAGTTGATCGTCATCAGCCACGACGATACATTCGAGGCCCGGGTGGACCACGTGATACGCGTGGTGAAAACCGGTAACGAAAGTGAGATCCAGGCGCAGGGCGTCTGAGACCGCCCTCTGGACTCAGCGATTCAGGTACCGAATCAGGTCCCGCAGCAACGCGGCCTGCTCCGATGCGGGCGCGGTACCCGCCAACCGTGCGCGTGCCGAGCCGATGTCGCTCTGAACCTGGCGGCACAGCTCCTCAACATCGGAAAAACGGGTTTCATCCCGCAGCCGGGACACGAACTCCACGACAATCCGTTGTTCGTAGAGGTTGCCGTCCTCGCCTTCCGGCGGGAAGTCCAGCAAGTGCGATTCAACCCTGAACTCGGTCCCGTCGAAGGTGGGCCGGTACCCGATGTTGGTCACGCTGGGATAGGCGCGCACCGGGTGGGGCACCCAGCTGCGCGTGGCATAAACACCGGTCTTGGGATACAGGCGATCGGGAATCGGTTGCAGGTTGGCAGTGGGGAAGCCCAGCCTGCGCGCCAGCTTCACCCCCTCGACCACGATGCCGGCCACGAAGGGACTGCGCCCCAAGTGCTGCGCGGTTCGCTCCACGTCGCCGCGCTGCAGGAGGTCCCTGATGGTGCCGCTGCGCACCACGGCCCCATCGCGCCGCACGTCCGGGACGGTCGTGACCTCGAACCCCAGTGTGCGCCCCAGTTCCCGCAACGTACCGGGAGTGCCTGTGCGGTTCCTGCCCAACGCGAAATCCTCTCCGATGACCAACTCCGCTATCCGCAGATGACGGACCAGCAGGCCTACGAACCCCTCCGCGGACAGCTCCGCGGTATGCCGATCGAACGTTTGCACCACGCAGTGATCCGCCCCCTGCTGACGAGCCAGCAGAACCCGTTCCTCGGGCGAAGACAGCATCTTCAGGCCACCGTCCGGGTTGAAGTAGACGGTGGGCAGGGGATCGAAGGTGATAGCCACCAGCAGGGCGTCTGCCACGTCGGGGTGTTCCTGCAACCGAGCGCGGCGCCTTACCCCTTCGGCGAAAATGCCGCAGTGGCCGATGTGCATCCCGTCGAACTTGCCGATGACCACGATGGAGGGCCGATCAAGCGACAGAGAGCGCACATCCTGCACATGGGAAACGCCGGAAAGATCCATGAATTGGGCCAGGGACATGGGTTCGTCGCGATTCAGACAGCTGCCAGCCATTTGCGCGTCCGGAACCTCATCGGCCGGGCTCCCGCAACCTGCGTACACAACACCACGCCAAGCGTTCGGCATTCGGCATCCACGGCCAGGGCCATCTCGCCCTCCTCCAGTTGGATGGGTACGCCCGGCGCCTCCACCTCCCTGCCTTGGCCGAACCGCAACCGCATGTCCGCATCGCAGACTAGGCGCGGCCAAGCCAGGCCGACACCGGCATCGGCAAGTTCCGGCAGCGGGGAATCCCCTTCCAGTGCGACGAGCGGAATCGCATCCGCGACCCTGAGCGAACCCAAGGAAACCCGGCGCAGGGATGCCACGGTCCCCCCGACCCCCAGCGCCAGCCCCATATCGCGGGCCAGGCTGCGAATGTAGGTTCCGGCCGAACAGGTCACCATGAATTCGCAGTATCCGTCCTGCACCGGCGACAACATCTCCAAGGCAGCCACATGAACGGTCTGGGGCTGCAATTCGGCCAGACCGCCTGAACGGGCGATGCGATGGGCCCTTTGGCCGTCGATGTGTTTCGCCGAAAAGGCAGGAGGGGTCTGTTCAATCCAGCCGGTGAACTTCGGTATGAGCGCCGCCAGACGAGATTCGGTAACCATCGACGCCGACACCTCCTCCAGGGGAGTGCCGGTAATGTCGTCCGTATCCGTCCGTAGGCCGAAGCGGAACACGGTCCGATAGGTCTTGGGCTGACCCTGATAATACTCGGCAAGCCGAGTGGCCCGACCCAGGCAGATCACCAGCAGGCCGCTCGCGAAGGGATCCAGAGTACCCGTGTGGCCCACGCGCCGGATGCCGAACCGTCGACGCACCCGCTGCACCGAATCGTGGCTCGTCGGCAGCCGGTCAGGCTGCTCCGGAAAAACCGGGGGATCGCCCAACCCGGGCTTGTCCAGCAACAGCAGACCGGATGCTTCACCCAGCATGACAGGTTGCCTGGCTGGCCCGGCCAACAACAACTATGAGCCACCGACCGGCAGCCCCAGGACCTGATCCTTGATCCGGGCAATCACTTCCGGCACAACGACATCCAGGGAGCCGGCGAGTTTGCAGCCCGCAGCCAGTTGGTGCCCCCCGCCGCCCAGATCCAGGGCCAGTCGGCTGACATCCAAGTCCGGGTCGCAACGCAGGCTGCACTTGACCTCGGTCCGTCCGCCATCCAACTCCGCTTCCCTAAACAGAACCGCTACGCGCGCCTCGTCGACTTCGGCCAGGCGCTGGATGATGCCCCGCGTCTTGAGGCGCTTCCCCTGCGGTCCGGTAGCCTGGTCGCTGGTCATGCCGACCCAGAGAACCCCGTCGTCCAATTGCATCCGGGACAGCAGCAGGCTCTGCAGCTGGAGTTCGTCGCGGGTGATGAACCCCAAGGTGCGCGACACGACATACTGGAAGTCGTAACTGTCGGGTCCCATCACCTTCATGACTTCCCGCATGAAGGTCTGATCCACTCCCTTGATGCGGAAACAGAGTGAATCGGTAAGCATGCCCACCAACAGGCATTTCTTGGCGTTGGCGGACAGCGGCCGGCCCAGGGCCTCTGCCAGCTGCAAGACCAGATTGCAGGTGGACAGGCACGATGCATCCACCCAGTTGAGGCCCGGCGTCCCGAACTGTTCGTTGGTCGGATGATGATCAATCACAAGCCAAGGCAGTTGCTTCAACTGTTCCAGATCCTGAAACCCGCCAATGCGATCGACACTGGAACAATCCGCGATCACCACCAGGTCGAACGATCCCTGAATGCGATCCGGCGTGCGGACTCCCTGATATCCCGGCAGAAACTGGTAAGTCTGATCCGGGGGGCCGTCAATCCCGGTCACCACCTGCTTGCCGGCCGCTTCGAGAATCCAACGCAGGGCGAGCAGGCTGCCATACGCGTCCCCGTCCGGCTCCCGGTGTGCCAGGCACAGAATACGGTCCGCTTCGGCCAAAACCGCGGGCACTTGCCTAGGCATCATCGTCGGCATGGTTCAGGTCCAGACTGTCCAGCAGGTTCAGGACGCGCCAGGCCGATCGCGCATCCCGGTCGTAGTCGAAGCGCAGATCCGGCACCCGCTGCATCACTTGGCGCTCCGCCAGTTCCCGCCGACACCAGCCCCGCGAGCGGCGCAGTGCCTGGAGAACGCTCTCCTCCGAAACGGCTTCATCGTCATGGGTCACCTTGACCCTAATGATGCGCCGATCCCGCGAGAGCTCAACACCGCGGATCCGTACGGTCTCCAAGGCCGGATCCTGAAGTTCCTGCTCCACCAAGGCTACGATCTCGGTGCGCACGAGCCCAGCCAGTCGAGCTTGGCGAATGGTCGGCATCAGACAACGGGAGCCTGACGCTCCTCGTACACTTCAATCAGATCGCCGTCGCGGAAACTGTCGACATCCTCCAGTCGGATGCCGCAATCCTGCCCGGACTGCACGGTGTCCACCCGGTCGCGGAAGCGTCGCAGCTCCATCACCCGCGTCAGCCGCTCGGGCTGTCCGGGACGCAGGAACTTGACCAGCGCATTGTTGCGGACAATCCCGTCGATCACAATGCAGCCGGCGGCCACGCCGCCCTTGACCGGGAACTCCTGGCGAACCTGGGCCTGACCAATCACGACTTCTTCGAACTTGGGCGCCAGCATACCGTTCAGGGCCTTCTCAACGTCCTCGATCAGGTGGTAGATGATGTCATAGGTTCGGATGTCCACTCCCGACGTGCGGGCCCGTTGTTCCGCAGTCGGTTCGGAGGTTACGTTGAAACCCAGAATCACGACGGGCACCGTGCTGGCCTCCGCCAGCATCACGTCATTTTCGGTCACGTTGCCCACGGCCGACCGGAGCACTTCGATCTGGACCTCGGAGTGGTTGATCCCCTGCAGCGACGACACGACCGGATCCAGGCTGCCCTGGACGTCCGCCTTGACCACAACCTGCAGTTTCTTGACATCCTCGTCGTCGCCCTTTTCCAGCAGGGCCATCAGATCCTCAAGGGTCTGAGGCTGAACTGTCTCGTCCGGCCGGACGCTCTGGCGTTCGGCGATGCGGCTGTCGATCAGCCGCACAGCCTTCTTCTTGCTGCCGACGACCTTGAACATCTCGCCGGCCTCCGGTGGATCCGAGATTCCCAGAACCTGAACCGGAGACGAGGGACCGGCCTCCTTGATGCGCACGCCGTCCTGGTCGGACATGGCTTTGATGCGTCCCCAGGTCTCACCAATGACCAAGGTGTCTCCCTGTCTCAGGGTGCCGTTCTGCACCAGAACGTTCGTGGTAATACCCTTCTGGCGGTCGACATGGGCCTCAAGTACCGTACCGGCTACCTGTCCTTGGGGATTGGCCGTCGGAGCCAGATCGTCCGTCATCAGGAGGATGGTGTCCAACAGGTCGTCGACGTTGTCCCCGTTGAGGGCACTGACGGGGATCATGTGCACGTCGCCGCCCCAGTCGGCCGGCGTAAGGCCGGTATTGGACAACTGGGACATAACGTTGTTGACGTTGGCGTTGGGCCGGTCAACCTTGTTGACGGCCACAATAATGGGTACCTCGGCCGCCCGGGCGTGGTCGATGGCCTCTTGGGTCTGGGGCATCAGGCCGTCATCGGCCGCCACCACCAGAATGACCAGATCCGTCACCTCCGCGCCGCGGGCGCGCATCTGTGTAAACGCCTGGTGACCGGGGGTATCAATGAAGGTGATTTGGACTTCCTCACCGTCGGAGGCGTGGGCCACCTGGTAGGCGCCAATGCTTTGCGTGATGCCACCTGCTTCCGTATCCACGACACTGGACTTGCGAATGGTGTCCAGAAGTGTGGTCTTGCCGTGGTCCACATGGCCCAGAACGGTGACCACGAGCGGGCGCGGCTCAAGGCTGTCTTCCGGCTCGGCCGCCCAAATGCCTTGCATCCGGCTGCGCACCTTGTGGCTAACGGCAGGAACGGGTTCGTCCGAGGGTTCCTCCTCCTCCGACGGCTCCACGGCATCGTCTCCGTGGGCCCGCAGCTCGATGCCCAGCTCCTCGCACACCAGCGTCGCCAGATCCCAGTCAATCTCGGCCGAAATCGGCTTGTATTGACCATAGTAGACAAGAACCTTCAGCAAATCCATGGAGCTGCGGTTCACCGCCCCCGCCAAGTCCTGGACCACGATCGGACCCTCGTCCAGGTAGACAACCTCCATTTCTTCGCTGTTGGCAGCCAAACCATCGTCGCTCATGCTCTGTTCATCCTTCACTTGCTTCCGCCGACACCCGCAGTCCCAAAATGGCCGCGGGCAATGATGCGTTCCATCGGAGGATCCCTATCCCTCCTCGGAGAGAGCCGGCGTCGCCTCTTCCGCCGGCAGGGAATGGACCCACTCCTCCAGCCGAATCCTGTCCGTCGGCGTCAGCCTGGTCTTCAATGCCGTCTCGACCGGCAGCCGGCCCTTGCCCGCACGCGCGCGATCCAGCCCCATGGCCCGCGTCCCGCAGGATCGACTTGCATGGATGTAGGCACCGCGACCGTTCATTTTTCCCTTGGGGTCCACCAACACCCCTTCCGGAGTCCGCACCAACCTGACCAGCGTGCGCTTGGCCTGCACCCGACGGCAGGCAATGCACGTCCGCTGGGGCTGGCGGCGGGGACGCCGCATCCGTGAATTGGACACCGCCACCCTATTCGTCCATGAGATCTTCATAGCGTCGAGCATCCGGTGAATCCCCGCGCCTTGGTTCCCGCCGCTGGCCCCGGCCGCCTGTTTCGGGTTCCTCTTCATCCACGCGGGCCGCTTCTGCTTCCATATAGCCGGCCAGGAGTTCCGCCGGGACCTCAATCTCATCGAGATTGAGCGGGCCGCTGCGTCCTTCGGCCTTCCGACGGGCGCGCAGCATGTCGGCGGTCATGGGCGTTGCGGGTTCCTCGGGAACGGCGGGTTCCTCAACGTCCGGCTCCGGTTCGTCCAGACCGGCTTCCTTGCGTTCGGTATATTCCTCGTAGGACATTTCGCTGAGGGCCTTCTGGGCCGCCTGGCGGAAAATGTCGTCTGCATCCTCGCCGGTGGACGGCTCCAGCGATGGCAGCTGCTCCTGCGCCTCCCGCCACTTTTGCTCGAAGGCATCCACCTGCGGCTGGTCGCTGCGCGTGCGTTGGAGAGCGTCCTGCAGGATGTCGGGGGAATCCTGTTCCGCCAGGCGCTTGGCGGCCAAGTCCAGCGGATCCAGGCCGGGCGCCTGTTTTTCGGCCAGACGGCGGTTGGCCATGGCCAGTTCATCGTGCTTCAACATGTTCTGCTGCAGCTCGAACAGATCGATGCCCTCGGCCTGAGCGTCGCTTTCACTTTTGATGTCGATGCGCCATCCGGTCAGACGGGCGGCCAGCCGTGCGTTCTGCCCGGACTTGCCGATGGCCAAACTCAGTTGGTCGTCGGCCGCAACCACAGTGGCCGTCGGGTGTTCGCCTTCCTCGTGCAGGATGACGCCGGTTGCCTTGGCGGGACTGATGGCATTGACGATGAACGTGTGCGGCTCGTCGCTCCACTCCACCACATCGATGCGCTCGCCGGCCAGCTCGTTGACAATGTTCTTGATGCGACTGCCCTTCATGCCGACGCAGGCGCCAACGGCGTCGATGTGTTCAATCGTGGCAATGACGGCCACCTTGCTGCGCGCGCCCGGTTCGCGCACGATGTTCTTGATCTCGATGGTTCCCTCGCGCAATTCGGGGATTTCCTGCTCCAGAAGCCGGCGCAACAGGTTGCGGTGCGTGCGGCTGAGCTTGACGTAGGGGCCGCGGTTGTCCTTCTCCACCCGTTCCACGTACAGCTTGACGTAGTCGCCGCGTCGCAACCGGTCGTTGGGGATTTGCTCGTCGCGCTTGAGCACGAACTCCGAACGATCATTCATGGTTACGGCCACGGTCTTGGCGTGTGCATCCACGCTGCGCACCTGGGCACTGACAACCTCGCCCACCCGGTCCTTGAACATCTGGTAGATGATGTCCCGTTCCGCTTCCCGGATCCGTTGCAGGATGACCTGCTTGGCGGTCTGCACGGCAACCCGGCTGATGTCCTCCGGATAGAACTCGATACGCACCAGGTCCCCGATGTCCACCTCGCCGTAGGCCTGGGCATCCGACTCGCTGATCATGGTCCTGTCATCGAACAGGCCGTCGGCCAATTCGTCGTCGCCGATCACTTCCTTCTCGGCGAACATCTGGAACTCGCCGGTGTGGCGATCCATGCTGGCGACAACGTTCGACAGCACTCCGTCCTTGTTCTTGTAGGTGGACACGAGGGCGGCCTCGATCGCCTCGAAAATGATGTTGGCATCCAGGCCCCGCTCGGCTGCAACAGCCTTGATTCCGGCTACCAGTTCCTTGTTCATCGCCTTCCTGCATCCCCGGCTGTGGACCAGCCTTCGCGAAACACCCTCTCACAAAGAAAAAGCGGGAGAACTCCCCCCACTTGCAGCGTCTATCAACTCCGGACAGCCCGAAAGCCAACCGGCCGAGTGCAGTTTTTTGACGGGCAGGGCCTGTAGTCCCTGTCTCGCCGGGGTACACCCGCGGGCTGATTATAGCACCCGCGTTCAATGGGGCAAGTCGGTGTTTCACCCATTCCGGACACATGTCGGGATCGACCGCGCGGCAGCCAACCCGGCTACACCGTTTCCGGCAATACCCTGATCAGGACCAACCCCACAGTCAGACACCAGACAGCAAACACCCACAGCGTGCGCTGCCGCAGGTAGGCCAGCAGAACCTTGATCGCCAACCATCCGGCTACCGCACTGGCCAGGAAACCAACGGCCAGCGCGGCGACCAGGGCAAAACCCTCGCCGGCCGCCGTCCAGTCCCCACCCAGAAGTTCCTTGGCCCCCGCGGCCGCGATGACGGGCGTGCCCAGCAGAAAGGCGAAACGGGCGGCGCCGGCCCTGTCCAAGACCAGAAGCCGTCCCGTTGCCATCACGGCACCGCTGCGGCTGACCCCTGGGATGAGGGCCACGGCCTGCGCCAGGCCCATGGCTGCGGCATCCTGCCAGCCCATCTCCTCGATGTAGCGCGTGTGTTCCCGGCGCCAGGCCACCAGTTCGCCCCCACCAAGCAGGCATGCAGTTCCGATCAAGCCCCAGGCCGCCAGGACTGGTCTGTCCAACATGTCCGAAACGAAGGGTTCCACCACCAAGCCGGCAACTCCGGCCGGGATCGTCGCCAGCAGGAGGAACCATCCGTCCCTGGCCGCGTAGTCGACCATGCGTCGCTCGCGCAGCGAGTGGAACATCCCGGCCAAGATTGCCGCCATGTCCTTGCGATAGGCCAGAACCAGGGCCGTCAAGGACCCCAGGTGCAGCACGGTTAGCATGAGCAGGGACGGTGTTGGCCAACCCAGGAGAGCGGGCAGCAGCACGAGGTGCCCACTGCTGGAAACCGGAACAAATTCGGTCAGGCCCTGGACAAGGCCCAGGATCAGGGCCTGCACCAGATCATGGTCAAGAATTTCGGGCATGGTTCCCGCCTACCGGTGCCTGCTTTCCTGACTGGCCAACCACAGGCGGCGCTGCACATGTCGAGCAGCCTGGTCCGCAATGCGATAGCGGCCATGGAACTCTGCACGGAACGCGTCCAGGTCTCCGCGACCGATCGCATCCCGCAGGTCCTGCATCAGAGTTTGCATGAAAACAACGTTGTGCAGTGTACAAAGCCGCAAGGCGGAGACTTCGCGACAACGGACGAGATGGTGAAGGTAGGCCCGCGAGCAGGTACGGCAGGTGTAGCAGCCGCACTCGTCGTGGATGGGGGCAGCATCCTCGGCGTGGGCGGCGTTGCGCAGGTTGAGGCGTCCCTCGGGATGCAGAACCGCGCCGTTGCGCGCCAGCCGGGTCGGCATCACGCTGTCGAACAGGTCGACACCGAGCCAAACCGCCTCGACCACGTCCTCCGGGGCCCCCACGCCCATCAGATAGCGCGGCCGGTCCTCGGGCAGGGCCGGACAGGTGAACGTCAGGGTGCGGTACATCTCCTCTTTGGTCTCGCCCACGGCCAAACCGCCGATGGCGTAACCGGCGAAGTCCATGGCAGCCAAGGTTGCCGCACTGCGCAGGCGCAGGTCCTCGAACACGCCGCCCTGGACAATGCCGAACAGGGCCTGGTCCGGCCGCCGGTGGGCCGCACGACACTGGTAGGCCCACCGGTGGGTTACCTCAAGGGCGTGCAGCAGGCCGTCACGGTCCTGCGGATTCGCACACTCGTCCAACACCATGGCTATATCGGAACCGAGGGCTTCCTGGATTTCAACGGCCAGTTCCGGTGTGTACCGCACTGTCCGGCCGTCCAGATGGGACTTGAATACAACGGCATCGTCCTCAATCTGTCGCTGGTGGGCCAGACTGAACACCTGGAACCCACCCGAATCAGTCAGTACGGAACCGGACCAGCCCATGAACCGATGCAACCCGCCCAATTCCGAGATGCGCAGGTGCCCCGGTCGCAGAAACAGATGGTAGGCGTTGGCCAGAAGCCAACGCGTCCCGGTTGCGGCCACGTCCCGCATGTCCAGGGTCTTGACCGCGGCCTGGGTCGCGACCGGTGCCCAAGCCGGGGTCTCCACAGTCCCGTGGGCCGTTTTCAGCCGACCGCGCCGGGCCTGTCCACACGTGGCCCGGACCTGGAAGGGCACCCTAAAGGTCACCGCGTGGGCGTCGGTTTTGTTGGTTTTGCACAGCCGTCCTTCCATCCCATTGTTCAACTTTGCAGGCCATGCCAATTTATACTTGATTAGCTCGTTTGCCGCGCCAACGCGAGGAAAGTGACAGAGTGCTTGAGGAAATCCAACGCCAGCGCAGGCGTTTCAACCGCGCCTACGAAGTGTTGAACCAGCTTCCGTTCCCGGA
>JAAXGZ010000002.1:26231-95267 GCA_012271135.1 Caldilineales bacterium
GTCAGCACCATCAAGTTCATTCAGGAACACGGCAGCAGTCCTCCGATGCCGCTGGAAGAGGATGCAGGCCTGAGCGATTCCCTGTCCAATTTCAAGGCCCGATTGCCGGCCGAGATCGAAGGCCGGAGGGACCTGCTCGCCTATAAGCGCAAGGTTGACTCGTTGATCAGGGAATACAATCGGCTCTCCAGCCTGTTGACCGAGGCCGGTTGACGCCAGCCGAACCGCCCGGCATCACGCAAGCCGGGTGTTGAGAACGGCCCGTTACGCTCGCATCAAGGCCACGCAGGCCTCCCGTCGGCAGCAGCCCTGCGGATGGTCCATGACGAATCCGGTCGCCTGCATGAAGGCGTAGCAGACAGTCGGTCCCGTGAACTTGAACCCGGCATCCTTCAGGGCCCGCGACATGGCCTCCGCCTCCGGCGAAGTGGTGGGGCAGGAGCCGTCGATCAAGGGTTGCCCGCCTGTCCAGCGGAACAGCCATGGGCGAAAGGCCCCCTCGCGGTCCACAAGATCCAGGTAGGCTCGTGCGTTGTTGACAGCTGCATGTATTTTGGCGCGGTTGCGAACTATCCCCGGATTGTCCATGAGTTCCGCAATCCGCTGCTCGTCATAACGGGCCATTCTGACCGGATCGAAGCCATCGAACGCCTCCCGGAAGGCCGGCCGCTTGTCAAGGATCACGCGCCAGGACAAGCCCGCCTGGAACGTGTCCAAGATGAGCTTTCCGAAGAGGGCCACATCGTTGTGCACCGGCACACCCCACTCCTCGTCGTGGTACGCCCGCAGACTGGCACTGGCATTCGCCCACGTGCAACGCGGGACCCCATCCGGGCCGACCACGACCAATACCGGCTCTGTCATGTGGTTGTGTCCCGCCCACCGATTCCGGTCACCATTGCCACGCCTCCCAGTGTCAATACGATCCCGGCCAAGGTGGCCGGAGTCGGGGATTCCGAGAACAGTACCGCACCCACCACAACGGCAAACACGACTTCCTGCATGGCAATCAGGTTGACCACCGTGGCACTGGTCAGTCGGAGGGCCGCGTTGTAAAAGGTGTGGCCCGCAGCCATGGGCAACAGGCCGGCTCCAACCACGCTGGCCCAGGCAGCACCCGAAACGGGTCCCGGCACGAATGCAACGGCTGCGAACGGCAGAGCCAACACTCCGGCTACCAGGTACACGCTGCCGGCGTAGGCCAGCAAACCCATGTCCGCCCCTCGCCAGCGTCCCGCCAACGAATAGAAAGCAAAGGTAATCGCACACACCACGGCCCAGGCATCCCCGATCAGCATCCTGGACGAGAGCATCGGTTCAAAACCGGTCAACATCGCCAGGCCGGCCAGGGCAAAACCCACTCCGAGCCATTGCAGACGGGACAATGCTTCCCCATACAGCAACCAGGACAGGACCGCAATCACCGGCACCGACAAATAGACCAATGTGACGGCGTGGGCCAACGAGGTGCGTCCGACGGCCGCAACATAACTGAGGAAATGAACACTCAGGCACGCGCCCGAGAACGCGACCAGCCGCCAGTTCCGCTTGAGTTGAAACGGCTCCCGGCGCAGGACCGCCACCGCCAGGACCACGGCACCGCCGATGATCAGCCGACCGCCGGCCACCAAACCCTCAGGCAATTCGGTAACGGCAACCCTGGCCAGTACCGGGCTGGTGCTGAACACAAGCGCCGCCGCCGCGGCATACACCACTCCCTTCGGCCTGGAGTCAGGCATCGGGCAATGGCTACATTGGGGAGTCGGATCGGGCTAGTAACCCGTGCCAAAAACCGACGCGACGCCTCCCAGCACCATGCTGGCAATGATCAGCACGGCCGCCACCGTCATCGCGATCTGGCCCTTGGTCAACTTCTGCTGTCTCTTTTTCACGGCGATGTCCTGAATGGAGGTCCCGCACCCGGCCAAGCGAACGGAATCGGTACGCCAGACCAAAGCCAGTGTAACGCAACCAAGGCCGACACGAGCCCAGTTGGGCCTCTCTGACTGTCATGTCCGCCGCATCAACAGGTTCAGGGAATATACTGAAGGTCTGTGCCCCCGGTTCCGCAACGGTCCCGCAAAAACGTGCAGCCCAACGCATCGCGCGCACCCATATTTGTCGGCAACGGTCTGTGCCTGGCCGGCATTGCCATGGTGTTGTACCTGGCATTGACGATGCCTCCGTTCACACCGGACGGACAAGACGATATCCAGGCCATCGCACTGATGTTCCTGGGCCTGTTCATGGCCACCGGGGGACTCGGCACCCTGCTTGCCCACAAGCTGCACCAGCATTGGCCGGGCATGCGCGGTCGCGGCTCCCGTGACGTCTCGCTGCGCCAAGGGCTGCTGTTGGGCCTGGCGGTCTGTCTGATGTGCTTCATGGCGCTGTTCGACCTGCTTGACTTTGCCGTTGCCATCTCCATTCTCTTCCTGATCGTACTGTTGGAAATGTTTTTGCAAAACCGGACCGAGGCAACCTGACGTTCTGCCGATCCAACAACGGTCCGGCTCCCACCCTTGAACAGGCACACCTGCGCATGAACCCCGCCACCGGCCTGCTATCACCGGCCAGCATTCCGGGCCTCCTGGAACAACTGGGCATGTCGTCGTCCAGCTGGCAATACACAACGGCAGAGGTGCTTGCTGCGCGGTGGTTCCCCCATACCGACGCGGCGATCCCGCTGGTCGTCGACGAAGTCCGCCCGGAACAAACGCAGCTAGTGGTTGCGGCCCTCGCGCGGGCGTATCCTGCCGGGCATGGGGTTTGGACCATGTCGCACGATGATTCCGGCAACGCATGCCAGCCATCCCGGTACAGGCTTGAGGAGGTTGGGGACGCTATGCGTATTGACAGTCCTCACACCCTGTTGGTCCCACCGCTGGCCGAGGAATGCAGCCTGACCCAGCTGCCCAACATTCTGGCCCGCCTGCGGGCTCCGGACGGATGCCCCTGGGATCGGGAACAGACCCTGGAGTCGCTGCGGTTTCAGGTGGTAAGCGAAGTTTACGAGGTGATTGAGGCCATCGATCTCCAGGACGACGAGAACCTGGCGGAAGAACTGGGCGACCTGCTGTTGGATACGTTTTTCCTGATCAACATTGGCTACGAACAGGGCCGGTTCCACATGGCCGACGTTCTGGCCGAGATCAGCCGCAAGATGATCCGACGCCATCCGCACGTCTTCGGGGATTCGAAGCTTGAGGACAGCGATTCGGTCCTCAAGGAGTGGGATCAAATCAAACAGGCCGAGTATCGAGCCAAGGGCAAGAGGCGGGGTCCGCTCGACGGCATCGCGAAGGGGTTGCCGGCCCTGGAAGGTGCCCGGTTGATGCAGTCGCGCTCCCGCAAGGCCGGTGCCGACCCCGATGCCCATGCATCCAACGTCAATGCAAGCGACACATCGGACGCCGAGTTGGAACTGGGCCGGCGCCTTTGGCAACTGGTGGCCGATGCTGCGGAGGCAGGGATCAATCCGGAGGATGCCTTGCGCCGGTTCAATGCACTGTACCAGCAGTCGATGCAGGATTCCGAACCAGTCGCCAGGTTTCCTACCGACGATTCACAAGAGTCCGCGAGCCAAGCGGCGTGACACCGCAGCGGTTGCCTGAAGTCTCCGGGTAGCGGCCGAATCTTGTGTTACCCTAGCGCGCATGCGCCTGTAGCTCAGTGGATTAGAGCACTGGTCTTCGGAACCAGGTGTCGGGGGTTCGAATCCCTCCAGGCGTGCTGTCCTCCGCGTCCCGCCTTCTACACAAGCACCGTTCAATTTCCTCTGCCCTGTGTCGGCTGAGATTTGGCCGTGTCCCCTGTCAGTCCGGCAACAGCAGGTCGGCCACCGGTACTGGTACTGGTCAACGGCCCGCCCTGCTCCGGCAAATCCCATCTCACCGAGGTGTTGGCTGCATCCACCTCATTGCCGATCATGACGAAGGACATGATCAAGGAAACGGTGTACGACTCGGCGGGATGGGCGGACCGGGACTGGTCGCGCCGACTGGGAACGGCGGCGTCGGCCTTGCTGTGGATGTTGGCACACAGCCTGATCAGTCAGGGTCAGGACTGTTTGATCGAGGCAAACTTCCGGGCGAGTCTCGCTGCGAACGAACTTGCCCGCCTAGCCTCGGACCTGGAATTTACTTCGGCCCAACTCTTTGTAACCGCGGCACCGGCGGTGCTCGCCGAGCGGTTCCGGACACGGGCCAGATTGCGGACGCGCCATCCCGGTCACCTCGACGCCGAACTTCAATACGAGTACTCGGAAGGAAGCATTCCGAAAGACCAGTTGCACCCGATACCGGGAACGGATCGGTTGATCCGGCTTGATACCACGGAAATCGAACCCCAACGCCATGCATGCCACATCCGCCAAGTGGCGGACTGGCTGGTGGAGACAGGTGTGCCTGTAGCGCTGCCATAAGGGAATCCGCCTTGCTGCGGATCCGGCGCCCACAGGATGGAGGTCGGGTTGCCAGGATGCAGAAGGTCGCAATTCAACAGGCTGTCTACATTGTCATTTGCCGCAACCTGCTTTGACCGGCATGGGTTGGGAACAACGGATCATCGGCTGCTACGTGAAGCCATGGACCCTGATACCACCGGACCCATACATGGACCTCCCCTTCCCGGACAGATTTTCGTTGTGAGCACCCGCAGGCGCGTTGGCTGGCCGCTCTGGGACAACCACTGCCACAATTCAGACGGCATAGTGGGCGAATGTTGGCATCCAGTCCCGGTTCATGGCAAACATGTCGTTGACCATGGCCTTGGTTTCCTGCAATGACAGAAGAGACGCGGTCAACGGATCGTGGGCAATGGCCCGGTAAATCAACGTGGGGTCGCCCGTCAGGATCCCCTCAACGGCCATTTGTTCAATCTGGGCGCTGAGACCGGTCAGCATGGCGCAGGAGGCGGGAATGTCCCCCACGGCCACCGGTTCCAACCCCTTCGGGCTGGACCAGACCGGAACTTCAACGCAACACCCATCGGGCAGATTGTCCACCAACCCGTGATTCAGCACATTGCCGTTGAACTGGAACGGCGTGCCGCCCGCGCGGGCATCCATGATATAGGCCGCGTACTCGTGGCCCCGTTCCAGTTCGATGGGCGTTTCGTCGGCAAACCACTCCTCGGCCTCCGCCTTCCAGGTCTCCGCCCGTTCCGCATACCGGTTCAGGACGTAGGCGTACTCGCCGGGATTCCAGTTGGTGCCATGGGTGCAGTACTTCTCAATCAGATCGCTCCGTTTCCGGAACCACCAGTTGTACTCGCTGTTGTGACCGCTTGACTCCGTCACGTAATAACCGAGCGCCAGATACATCTCGTTGCGGACTTGCTCCGTGTTGTAGATCTCCTCGTTCCCGGTGATGGCGGCGTGGATGAGGGGATAGGCATCCTCGCCCTGCCACAGGTACTCCTTGTACCAGGCCATGTGGTTGATGCCGGCACAGGTGTACTGTACGTCTGCCATGTCCGCGCCAATCCACCGCGCCAGCATCTCGGCCGTACCCTGGACACTGTGACACAGGCCGGTGAGCTGGATATCCGTTTCCTGAGCCAGCGCCTGACAGATCATGGCCATCGGATTCGTGTAGTTCAGCATGATGGCGCCGGGACATAGCCGCTCCATGTCCTTGGCAATGTCCAGCATGACGGGTACGGTGCGGATCGCCCGGAAAATGCCCGATGGGCCACGAGTGTCGCCGATGTTGGTGTCCACCCCGTAGCGCATGGGCACTTCGATGTCGTGCCGGAATACGTCGGCACCGCCGACCAGGATCGTCACGATCACAAAGTCGGCATCCCTCAGTGCCTCGGTCCGATCCCGGGTGGCCGACACCGTCGCCGGGTATTCGCCCATGCGCACGATCTTGCGCACCGCCTTGGCAGCGAAGTCCAGTCTTTCCGGATCGATGTCCATCAGACACAGGTGGGCATGCTCCAGCGTCTTGAACGTTAGGACGTCGCGGACCAGCTTGCGCGTGAACCCAAAGCTGCCGGCGCCAATGAACGTAATTTTCATGGTTCGATCTTCCCTTGCGCTTGGAACCGCGGTTAAGCCCCGTCAAATTGCGGCAGCCAGCATGCCTGTCGTTCCAGCATCTCATCCACCATGTGGTGCAGCTGCGGCATCGTGCCCACGGCCGCGGACAGTGGATCCAGCAGCACGGCATGGTGGACGGCATCCACGTTGCCGGTCAGGGACGCCTCCACCACCATTTCCTGCACGTTGATGTTGGTCCGGTTGAGCCCGGCCAGTTGCGGCGGATAATCGTCAACCACACACGGCTGGACACCGCTGCTGTCCACCAGGCACGAAACTTCCACACAACATCCGTCGGGCAGGCTTGGCATCAGGCCCCGGTTGGGCACGTTGCCGTTGACCTTGCACGGCACATTGGTCTCCATCGCCTCAATGATGTGGACCCCGTACTCGTGGCTCCGCTCCGTCGGCACTGGCTGCTCGGCGATTTCGTCGAACTCGGACTGGAAGTGTTCAAGCCGCTGGATGCAACTGCGCAGGTAGCCGCCCGTCCGTCCGAAGTCGTACCAGCTCCGTGTGTCGTCCGTGAACTTCGGTGCAAGCTGATGGTCCACCATTGCCTCGTTCTTGCGGAAGTACGGCAGGTATTCGCTGGCGTGGCCGCTGGACTCGGTGACAAAGTAGCCGAAGTGGTTCATCATTTCGATGCGCACCGGCTCCGATCCGTACACCTCCTTGCGCAGGACCGCCTTGCGAATCAAGGGATACAGATCCTCGTAGCCGCGTCGGAACTCGGTAAAGAAGGCCTGATGGTTGATGCCGGCACACTGAAAATTGACGTCCTCAATCGGCACATCGATCCACTTCGCCAGCATCTCACTGGTGCCCTGGACACTGTGGCAAAGGCCCACATGGGGCCTCCCGGCACCCCGATCGATGGCCCAGCAGTTCATCGCCATCGGATTCACGTAGTTGAGGATCATCGCGTCGGGCGCCACATCGTCCAAGTCCCGGCAGAGATCCAGCAGCACCGGAATCGTCCTCAGGGCCCGGAAGACCCCGCCGGGGCCCAACGTGTCGCCCACACACTGTTCGATCCCATACCGCTGCGGGATCTCGATGTCCGTCCGAAAGGCCTCCAACCCGCCGGCCTGGAACGTCGTGATCACGTAGTCGGTGCCGCGAACGGCGTCAATGCGCGAGTCGGTGGCCGTGACAGTGGCGCGGGCGCCCATGCGGTCGGCAATCGACTGTACGATCGTATGGGACTGCCGGAGCCGTTCGGGGTCGATGTCCATGAGCCGGATCTCGCAGCCCTCCAACGACGGCGTCAACAGGAAGTCGCTGCACAGACGGCGCGTGAACACAAGGCTGCCGGAACCGATGATGGTGATGATGGCCATGCTGGCGGGTATCTCCTCTGAATGTCGTTTGGATTAAGTACTGCTGGGCAGGAATGCCGAACACCCGGGACTTTGGCCGACGCGGACCGCGGGCGTCCATTGGGGTGCACCCGGAGCTTCTGCTGCCGACGGAATCCGGTCCGGGCACCGCTTAATGATGCCGATACTGTTTCGTTGGACATTGCAGACATAGTTGCCAGCACTGTCTACGATACAAGCTGCTCTCGCAGCCAGGGCGTATCTTCCAAAGCACGCAGCAGGATGCCGCGTGCGCTGTTGATGTCCCGATCCAGGACGATGCCATCCGACCCGCGGATGGTCTTCCGGCCTGCCATGTTGGCAACGACTTCGCCGGACCACGAGCAGGTCTTGGTCGTGTGGGCCTCGTTGACGCGCAGCACCACTTTGCCCGACTCCCACGTCTTCCAGGTGAGGAACTGCGCAAACTGGTAGTGCGACCACGTGAGCATGGCGCGGGCGACCTTGCTGTTCAGCTTGCGCTTGGCTTTCTCGACCATCTCGGAGGTCTCGAACGTGGGCAGCAGAATAATGTCGTAGTGGTCGACCAGCCAGCGGGCGACCTTGTGGTGCAGTTCACGCACAAGGTCTTTGATGCGCCTGCGCAGGCGTGTGGCGGCGTTCTTCATCCTGCTTTTCTTCCGAGCCGGCGCCTTGGCGATCCGACCCATCAGGTCATCGAGGTGGTGACAGAGCCGGGCGATGCGCCCGAAGTCTTGTTCGCCGAACTTCACGGCCTCGGTCTCGGAGAAGCCTGTCTGGAAGCTGCGCACACCGGGATCGAGCGCAATCACACGGCCTTGGGTCTCGGCTTCAGTGCGATGCGCGTCGGTGGCGACTACTAGCCAGTAGCGGTCTCCTTCACGAACGAGACGGCTGTCATACCAGGGCTCCGGCAGCAGTTCTCCATGCTTCATATCTCCGAGTAGTTTCTTGTAGATACCGGTCGGGGTGATGGCTGTCCGCGGCACGAAGATCGAGGACCGGGGGTGCTTGCGCGACCGGAAGTGCAGCTTGGCCGACTGACCCTCGCCGGTCTGAAAGACCTTGCGATTGTGGGCCTTGACGTTGTTCTGGGCTTTGCGGGCATCGAATACGGCCGAGCCCTTGACTTGATACGGAGCTGCTTCCAGGCGTTCGGGGAGTTCGGCCAACACGGCCGCCCGCAGTTCGTATCGGTTGCCCTGGAAGCCCTCTCGCAGCAGTTCGACGGCCTTGTTGTAGCACCAACGACCAGCCTCATCCCACAGGCGCAGAACTGCCCTCTGTTCCGTGGTGGGGTAGATCCGGATTCGCCGCGATTTCCTTGCGGTAGCAACGGAGTCCATGCAGGCGGGGGGAGAAGGCATGGAGCAGGGCGAGAACATCGGCGGTAAGTTCTTCCTGGGGGCTGTGCTACGTTGTGTTGAGAACCAGGAACCGGCCACCAGGGACTCCGACGATCCATTCGATGAGCTCGAAGCCAATATGGGCCAACCGATCCCGGAGGGCAACCACAACCTCGAGCTTCTCTCTGCACATCGCCCGTTCCAGTAGGGACCTAAGTCCTTTGCGCTTCCAGTTGAGCCCGCCGCCGATGTCCGTGACGACTTCCGCTTCGGGCCTCCGCTTCCGGAGCCAAGAGACCTGCCGGTCGAGGTCTTCCCGTTGCTTGGAGCTGGAGACCCGGACGTAGCACACCCTGACCGGAGGAGCCTGGCCGCGGAGGAAGGCCGTGATGTCATAGAGCCGCTGTCTGGCTGGTGTGCGGATGTGGGGGAGGTCTCCGGCATCGGCCCATCGCCAGAGCGTGCGCGTGCAGACTCCGAGCCCCGCGGCCTTGCGGGCGGGCAAGTGCATGATGTGCTCCGTTTGCGGTTCATGTCACGCATTAGTACATAAATGTCCTACATATTACCGCAAATTAATATCTAGACACGTCCAATGTGGAATTAAGGAGGTTGACTCAAAAAGGGGAACCTGCGCAGAATGAAAGGTTAACAGCCACATTCCGAGGGGTCCCCCATGGCGCGCAGTATAGCATTCGAGGATTTGGCTACCGTGGTGTACGTCTGGGTGGACGACTGGTACCAGGCCCACGCGGCCGGCTGGCGACAGGGCCAGGCCCCTCTTCAGCGACAGTGAAGTGATCACGCTTCTGATGCTCATGGATTTCCTGCCCTTTCCGGGGGAGAGCCAGTTCCTAGGCTTTGTGCGGGCCAACCACCGGGCCCTCTTTCCGCACCTGCTCAGCCAGAGCCAGTTCAACCGCCGGGCCCGGCGACTGTGGCCCTGGGTCGAGGCCCTGCGCCGGCACTGGGCGGAGGCATTGGGGGCCACCCGCGCCTCCCTGTACCTGCGGATACCAAGCCGCTGCCCGTGGTCGGCTACACGCGCGCCAAGGGCCGCAGTGACTTTGCGGCCACGACCGACTACGGGGTCTGTGCCAGTCGCCACCTGAAGTACTTCGGGTACAAGCTGGTTCTGCTCTGTACGCCGGCGGAGGTGCCCGCGGCCTACGACCTGGTGCCGGCTTCGACGGATGAGCGGGTGGCGGGAGAGCAGGTGCTGGCCTGGGTGTGGCAGGCCCGCATCCTCGGCGACAAGGGCTTCCTCGGGGCCGACTGGCAACAGGGCTACCGGGAGACCTGGGGCCTGGAGATCCTGCCCCCCGCGCGCACCAACCAGCGCACCGCCCGGCCCGCCGGTGTCCAGCGGTGGCTCAACCGCCTGCGGGAACGGATCGAGGGTGCCTTCCATGAAGTGCAGAACACCGGCCGCCACCTGGAGCATCTGACCTGCAGGACGCTCCGGGGCCTGAGCACGCATGTCGCGGCCAAGATGGCGAGCCATGCCCTCAAGCTCCTGCTCCGCCGTCAGGCCGGAATTGACGTCCGGACCTTCACCGTGACCGTGTAATATCAATTCAGTATAATAGCATTACTTGACATGTGGACGGTGGCACCGGGAGGGACGGCCATGGCTCGCAAGACGGCGATCGTCTGGGCGGTCGGGGACACGGCGGACGCCCTGCATGCGCAGTACCGGGCCGAGCCCGTGGCCGAGGTGCACACGCGTCTGCAGGCCCTGTGGCGGTTGCGCCTGGGGGAGGGACCGACGGCGGTGGCGGCCGGGGTGGGCGTCAGCCGCAATGCCGTGCAGCAGTGGCTGCGCTGGTACCGGGAAGGCGGCCTGGCGGCGGTGTGCGGACGGCGCAAGGGCGGGGTGGGCAAGCCCTCCTACCTGACGAAGGACCAGGAGGCGCAGCTGGTGGCGGCCGCGGCCACGGGCGTGTTTGCGACGGCGCAGGCGGTGCGGGACTGGATCGAGGCGCGGTTCGGGGTGGTCTACACCCGCGACAGCATGTACACGCTGCTGCCGCGGCTGGGGATCCGGTTGAAGGTGCCCCGGCCCCGTCACCCGCAGGCCGATCCCCGGGCCCGGGCGGCCTGGAAAAAGGGGGGCTCGGCGCACGCCTGAAGGCGGTCGGGTTGAAGGCCGGTCAGGGCATCGTGTGGGGCGACGAGATGCGCGTGGGGCTGCGCGGCCAAGTGCGCAAGGTGTGGGCGCCGCGCGGGGTGGCGGTATCCCAGACGGTCCGGATCGGCTGGAAGTACACCCATGTGGCGGTCGCCATCGAGCCCATGACGGGGCGGCTGTGGTGGGCCTGGCAGCAGAACATGACGGGCGAGGAGATGGCCCGCATCCGGGGGGCCTGGGCGGAGGAACCGGACATCGACGGCTGGGTCTGGGACGGGGCCGGGAGCCACACGGGCAAGGACATGCAGGCCGTGGACGCGCCCCAGGTGGTGCAGCCGCCCTACGCCCCCGAACCGGACCCGGTCGAGCGCTTCTTCCGGGAGTTGCGCCGGGTCCTCGAGGGACGGGTGTATGCGACCCTGCAGGCCAAAAAGGATGCGCTGGAACCGATCCTGAAGGCCTGGCAGGCCGACCCGGACCGGGTGCGGCAACTGTGCGGCTGGACCTGGATCCGGGATGCCTTGGAGGACCTGCCTGCCAACCCTCAAGTAATTCAATCATAATTGATTGGTATAATTCCACATTGGGCGTATCTAGACTTCAACCGTACCGGCATCGCAGCACCGTCGAGCCTGAAGTTCAAACTTCCCGCCGGGTGTCAAGCAGGTTGTGCGACCTTGACGCGACGGCCGTTGAGCAGCGGTTTGAGGAACCTTCCGGTGTAGCTGCGCACGGCCTTGACCACCTGTTCGGGAGTACCTTCCGTGATCACCTCGCCACCGTTGTCGCCGCCTTCCGGTCCCATGTCCACGATCCAGTCGCAGTTCTTGATCACGTCCAGATTGTGTTCGATCACGAGCACCGTGTTGCCCTTGTCCACGAGCGAGTGCAGGACCTGCAGGAGCTTGTTCACGTCCTCGAAGTGCAGGCCGGTCGTCGGCTCGTCCAGGATGTACAGCGTGTTGCCCGTATCCCGGCGACTTAGTTCCTTGCTCAGCTTGACCCGTTGGGCTTCACCGCCGGACAGAGTGGTGGCGGGTTGTCCCAGACGGATATAGCCCAGACCCACACTCAACAGCGTGTCCAGGCGCGCCTTGATGCGGGGGATATTGGCAAACAGCTCCGCGGCTTCCTCGATAGTCATGTTCAGAACGTCCGAAACCGAATGCCCTCTGAACCGAATTTCCAGAGTCTCGCGGTTGTAGCGGCGGCCCTGACACTCGTCGCACTGGACGTAAACGTTGGGTAGGAACTGCATCTCGATTTCCTCGATGCCGGCCCCCTTGCAGGCTTCGCAGCGGCCGCCCGCCACATTGAAGCTGAACCGTCCCGGCTTGTACCCGCGCGCCTTGGCTTCGGGCAGGGAGGCGAACAAATCCCGCAACGGACCGAAGAGATCAACGTAGGTGGCCGGATTGCTGCGCGGCGTGCGGCCAATCGGACTCTGATCGATGTCGATCACCTTGTCCAAGTACTGCCAACCTTCCACATCCTCGTGCTTGCCCGGCGCGGTCTTGGCCTTGTACATGGTTTGGGCCAGGAACCGGTAGAGCACATCGTTGACCAGTGTGCTCTTGCCACTGCCACTGACTCCCGTCACGACCGTAAACGTACCCAGCGGGAACCGCACCGTCACGTTGTTCAGGTTGTTCTCCGCCGCCCCGACCACGCGCAGGTGGGTGCCGTTGCCCTTGCGCCGCGAGATCGGCATGCCGATTTGCTTTTCGCGGCGCAGGTACTGCGCCGTCAGACTGCTGGTGTGCGCAATGAACTCGTCCTGCGGCGCGGAACACACGACTTCGCCGCCGTGCTCGCCAGCACCCGGCCCCATGTCCACCACCCAGTCGGCCATGCGGATGGTGTCCTCGTCGTGCTCAACCACAACCACGGTGTTGCCCAGATCGCGCATGCCACACAGGGTGTTCAGCAAGCGCTCGTTGTCCCGCTGGTGCAGGCCGATGCTCGGTTCGTCCAGGATGTAGAGAACACCCATCAGTTGGCTGCCGATCTGGGTCGCCAGACGAATGCGCTGCGCCTCGCCACCCGACAGGGTCGCGGCGCGGCGCTCAAGCGACAGGTACTCGAGACCGACGTTGACCATGAAGGACAGTCGAGCCTGAACTTCCTTGAGCACCTGACCGCCGATGGCCAGATCCCGGGCCGACAGCCGCCCACTGGCGTGGGGAACTCGTCCGTTGGCCCGCGTCGTATCGTTCGTGTCGTCGGGCTGCAGGTTTTCCACCCAACGCAGGGCGTTGGCAACCGTCAGGCGGGACACTTCCATGATGTTGAGACCGCCGATGGCAACCGCCAGCGAGGCGGCCTTGAGTCGCATGCCGCGGCAGTCGGGACAGGGACGGAAACTCATCCATCCTTCAAGGCGCTCGCGCACGGAGTCGCTGCCGGTATCCCGGTAGTGCTTGCGCAGACTCGGCACGACTCCGCGGTAGGTCGCCTCGTACTGCCACTCCTTGCCTTCCTTGGTGCGATAGCTGACGACCAGGTTGCGCTCCGGCTTCTCGGGGCCCATTACCACCAGATCCTGCTGGCGCTGGCTGAGTGCCCGGTAGGGGATGTCGGTGGGGATCCCATGCTTCCGGCAAAAGGCCGCCAGCACGCCGCGCTCCCAGTTCTCCGCCTGCGCCGAGGACTCGTTCTGCCGCTGCCAGGGTCGGATGCACCCGTTGCTCAGCGACAGATCCTGATCAACGATCAGCCGCAGGTCGAACTCGTTCTGCATGCCGATGCCGTCGCAGCGCTCGCAGGCCCCGTGCGGACTGTTGAAACTGAAGGAACGCGGTTCGATCTCCTCCAGGCTCACGCCGCAGTCGGCGCACGCGAAGTTGCGGCTGAACGACTCCTCCCGCGGATGGTCGCGATCGGTCACGTCGCTAACGATCATGACCCCGTCGCCCAGGTCGAGGCAGGTTTCCACCGAATCCGCCAACCGGTTCTCGTCCTCCTCGTCGGGGGAGATCACCAGGCGATCAACGACCGCCTCAATCGTGTGGTTCTTGTACCGGTCAAGGTCCGGTACTTCCGCCACATCGTAAATCTCGCCGTTGACCCGTACCCGCACGTACCCCTGCTGCATCAGTTGCTGCAACTCGCCCGTATGCCTGCCCTTGCGGTTCCTGATGCGCGGCGCTAGCAACATGAGGCGACTGCCAGTCGGGCGCGACCGCAGCTGGTCCACAATCTGTTGGGGAGTCTGCTGCGAAATGGCCGCCCCGCACTCGGTGCAGTGCGGCTGACCGATCCGCGCATAGAGCAGACGCAGGTAGTCGAACACCTCCGTCACCGTGCCGACCGTGGAACGGGGATTGCGGTTGGTGCTCTTCTGGTCGATGGAGATGGCCGGGCTCAAGCCCTCGATCTGGTCGACATCGGGCTTCTCCAGCAGACCCAGAAACTGTCGGGCATAGGCCGACAGGGACTCCACGTACCGACGCTGCCCCTCGGCGTAGAGGGTGTCAAAAGCTAGACTGCTCTTGCCGCTGCCGCTAAGTCCGGTAATCACCACGAACTGATCCCGCGGCAGCGACACTTCAATGTTCTTGAGGTTGTGTTCCCTGGCGCCGAGTACCGTAATCCTGTCTGTTGCCATCCCTGCATCCCTTGCTGCCGACCGTGCAGTCCCGTCCGTTTGCCAAGCGAGAGCCGTTGCCCTGCCAACGCAGTCAAGCGTCCCGCGCTGCGCTTCGGCGCGGATCGATCTCCCGGACCCGGACAGCCTGCCACACACCAAGCCGGCCGTCAAATATCAACGCTTTTTTGTACGCAAATTTTGCCCGGACGGTTGAGGGGGATCTCAACCGTCGCGCGGCCTCAGCAGCCCGTAGTTCCCGTTGTCCCGGCGGTAGACGACATGGATGGCGCCGCTGTCCTGGTCCTTGAACAGATGGAAGTCGTGGTTGAGCTGTTCCATGGTTTCCACGGCATCGGCCACGGCCATGGGCTCAACCGTGAAGTCCTTCTCCCGAACGATGAGGCCGTCGCCCACGTCTTCGTAGTCTTCGTTGACCGGAGGGATGGTTTCGACGAACTGTCTGGCCTCCTCCTTCGACATGCGCCGCACATGGCGCCGTCGGCCCTTGAACCGCTCTATCTGCCGTTCCATCTTGTGTACCGCCGCGTCCAGGGCTGCCTTGGCATCGGGACCCTTGACTTCCGAACGCAGGATGCGCTTGCGTACATGCATCGTCAACTGAACACGGCAGGCCCGTTCGGGTCCGAGCCGATGCCGCCGGTGGATTTCACAGCGCGACTCCACCGTGCCCGGCAGCAGGGCTTCGAGCTTGGCACCCTTGTCCCGCGCCGTTGCCTCAAGCTCCCTCTGCAGGTTGGCAGGGAATCCATGCAGGATGACATCCATGGTATATGGGTTGTTTATGTTGGATTACACTCCAAGCCGCCCGGCAAGCGGTGCCTGGGGACCATGTCGCAATTCTACTTCAGGTGCAAGCTTCCGGACGGTGGATGCACCGGCAGGCACTGTTTCAGTCTCATTGATTTTGGCCCGAGGCCGTCATCGGCACCCCCGTGCCCGCATGGATTCACAGGCACGGGGGGCAACGGATGGTTAGCCAAGAAGCGCGGAAGTCCCCAACGGGCCGACATCGTGGACGGCAGCGCGGTAATCGGCATGTTGCCGCGGGGCGCCTTGATCGTCCCCGGCGGGCGGATCAGTCCTCATACACCTGCTTGCGGGCCCTGGCCATGCTCCGCTGGGCATCCCGTTGCGCGATGGTGTCGCGCTTGTCGTGTTGCTGCTTGCCCTTGGCCAAGGCAACCACGACCTTGGCCAGACCGTGGTTGGAAATGTAGAGGCGCACGGGTACGGTGGTCAATCCCTTTTGCGCCGCGCTGGTCGCAATCCGGCGGATCTCACGCTTGTTGAGCAGAAGCTTGCGCGGCCGCATCTCCTCGTGGTTTTGGCGATTGCCGTGCGAGTACGGGGCGATATGGACGTTGTGCAGCCAGGCTTCGCCGTCCCTCACCATGACAAAGCCGTCGCCCAGGTTCACCTGGCCCTGCCTGATCGACTTGATCTCCGTCCCCAGCAACTGTATGCCGGCATCGAATTCCTCGATTAGGTGATAGTTGAACCGGGCCCGGCGATTGGTGGCCACGGTCCGCGGACCGGTAAGGCCGCGGCCATTCTTGGTGCGGGTGGAACGGCCTGCCACGGCTAAGACTCCTCAACGTCCGGCGGTTGCTGCATCCAGAGAATGTACAAGATACAGTTCAGCCATCTGAAGATAGGGATCGGTTTCCGTGTCACCGGGGAGGACTCCAGTATCTCCCGGATCCCCATCCGCATCCTCATTGGTCATCGGCACGTCCGGGGTCAACCCCTGCCCGTGAATCTTCCGTCCGTTGGGGGTGTGCCAAAGGTGGTCGGACACTCGCAGGCGACTTCCGTCCGCCAGGACGAAATCGGTCTGGCCACTGCCGTTGCCGTAGGTGGTTTCACCAATCAGCAAGCCGACGCCGTGGTCCTGAACCGCACCGGCAACGAGTTCGCTGGCACCTGCACTGAAGCGGTCGACGAGCACTGCCAGGGGCATGCCCGGCGGCAGCGATGCCGCGCCCTCAGCCTTCAGTTCCGTCCGTGCACCATCGGTGTGTTCGCCAATGGCAACCAGCCGAGGCCCCGTCAACAGGCTTGCCACCCGGACCGCGGCTTCGGTTGAGCCACCGGCGGTGCCGCGCAGGTCGAGAATCATGGCTTCCACACCGAAATCCATCAGATCCGTCAGGGCCGCGGCCAGGCCGGCGGCCCCAAGTTCACCGACCGAGTGCATCCTGACGTAACCGATGTTCGACGCATCCCCAAGAACCTCATGGTCGACGGTGGGGATCTCCACCGCACGCAAGGTGATGGTTGCATCGAATGCTTCCTCGTCGCGCCGGTAGCCGATCCGCACCTCGGGACCTGCCGGAGCCGCCAGGCTGGCGAACGCGGCCTCCCGGTCCATCCAGGAAACGGGCTCCCCGTCCACCGACACCACAAGATCACCGGCGCGCAATCCCGCGTCGGCGGCGGGCAGGCCATCGAAGGTTTGCGTGACCAAAAGCCGTTTGCGGTCGGGCAGCCACTCCAGTCTTGCCCCGATGCCGACATCCCCCAAGTCGAACTCCCCTGGGCCGGGCAAGACCCCATCCGGACGCGCAAGGACCGAGTACCGATCACCGAGTGCCGCCAGGACGCCGTCTATGGCCGCCTGGTTCAACACATCCTCCGTCGGGACTTCGCCGATGTATTCCTCCTCAAGAAAATCCAGGGCTTCCCGCAGCACGGCGAACCGATCGATCGACCGCGCGGTGCGTCCGGTGCGGTTCAGTTCCGCCAAGGGCACAAGGGATGCCCGGTGGCGTCGGTCGTCTTCCACCCCCAACCCCGCGGCGTAGCCGGCCATCGCACCAGCTGTCACCGACACGAACAGGAATATGGTCAGCAAAGGCACAACAACCCTTGAGGCATTCAACTTCGAACGACCGACGGGCAAATCCGGACCCTCTCGAACCGTGTCGGTTTCGGGGCCGTTGCCCAATCCGGGCAGGGCGGGAGTCATGATTCGGCTTCCATATCCAACCGTATGGGCCTGCCGCGTTCGATCACGTACCGTGCCAGCACCATCATGCCTCCCAATCAGCCTCCGGCTTGAAGGTCGGACAAGTACCGGAGGGCCGCCTCGATGTAAGGATCGGCATCCTCGTCGGAATCGGCGACTTCCGGTAGCCCGCCGTATTCCGCCCGTTCAATCAGCACATCGGGCACCAAACCTTCTCCGTTGATGGACCTGCCTGTCGGCGTAAACCAAAGCGAACTGGTGACGCGGATCTGACTCTCGTCGGAAAGCATATGGGTAACCTGAACGCTGCCCTTGCCCAGCGTTGGTTCGCCAATTAGAACGGCCCTGCCCTTGTCCTGGAGGGCGCCAGCCACCAGTTCACTGGCACTGGCACTGCTGCGGTTTACCAACACGACCAGTGGCGTATCCTGGGCAAGGACGGCCCGATGTTTGGCCCGGTGTTCCTCCTCCCGGCCGTCGCTGTATTTCTGGCGCACCACCAACCCGCGGCCAGCCAAGAGGCCGGCCACCTCGACCGACTCGTCGAGCAACCCGCCGCCGTTGCCGCGCAAATCCAGGATCATGCCTTTCACGGCGGCGGTCTCGAAGTCTTCGATTACTTCCCCCAGTCGGTCGGCAGCCAGTGCATTGAACGTGTGCAGGCGCACATAGCCGATATCCGCATCCGGACCGATCAGTTCGTGGCTGGTCGTCGGCATGTCGATGATGGCCCGGACAACGGTCAATTCGAATTCCTCCGCACCTCGCCGGATGTCCAGTCTCACTTCGGTGTCCACGGGACCCCGAACCTTCGAGATGGTTCCGGACATGCCAAGTTCGGCCACGGGCTCGCCGTCCACGGCAATCACCAGGTCCCCCGTCACGAGTCCGGCCTCGGCCGCCGGGCTGCCGGGGAACGGCTCGGTGATGCGAACCGCCAAGTCCTCTTCGCTCCATTCCACCATGGAACCGATGCCGCCGAACTGGCCGCTGGTGTCGCTGGCCTCCAGGGCAGCCTGCTCGGGGCGCAACAGCAACGTGTACCGATCATCCAGATCCGCCAACACGCCTTCGATGGCGGCTTGGTTGAGCACTTCGTCATCCGGCATCTCGCCGATGTAGACCTCCTCCAGGATTGCAACCCCTTCCTCAAGGACATCGAAGTCCGCGATGCGACGAAACTGACCGGTGTCCGACCACAAGCCGGTCAGCGAGGCCAGCACATTGCCGGAAGGTCCGGCCGACTGTGATTGTCCGTACAGGAAGCCGCCCAGGCCACCGACCGCGGCACTCAGGACCGACAGGATCAGCGTCAGTGCCAGTGCCCGCCGCCAAGTCCAGCGCGCCCCGCGGGGCGCGCTGGACCGCCGATCGGGATCCTGCGCGCGGTTTCGTCCGTCGATCATCTCATTGCCAGCGGGGAAGAACCCGGCGTCCACACGGAGCACCAGACTGGTCCGATACGGAGATGCTTCCCAAATGCCCGAAGGCAGGACCAAATCAGGTGCATTCTATTGCGGACAGGGCCGATGACAGGTATTTGGCAAACCAACCGGCACTGATTGGTCAATTTCCGGTTCCTTCGCAGGAACACCCCCTGTTGCATGCTGAAGGCCACTGACACCCCGAACGACGGTGCCGCGCCTGGATGCGCGGGATGTATCCACGGCGGGATTCGGCCCCACCGGCGCAACACGGAACGAATCGATTGCGCGATGGGAATCCGGTTGGATGCAGCTCTTATTGCATGGAGTGGCATGGCGTGGCCGGGTCCGGGTTCCAAACCGGGCTCGGGTCGGGTGCATCGGAACGGTGGGGTGGGCACAGCCATGCGCAGAGGTCAGTCCGAAATACTGGAGAATTTGGCAGGACGCACAGGCAAGCCAAACGCTCGATCCCTGTGTATTATGGGTACTCTGTCAGGACGTTCCTCAGCCACACCATGGCTGCCCGGTCGTCCTGCCGGCCCACGTCGGCGGCACCAACGGATTGCCTCGGGCCTGGGTTGGGGTACCGCCACCCGCTTGTCCCTCACACCTCCTGCAGGAACCGCACATGAGCACCGGGATTCTCCCCGCCAACCAAATCCTTGAACGCCTGAAGTCGGGCGGCACCGCCGTCGGCACGATGGTAGGGACGTTTGCCCAGTCCTCGATGCCGGTGCTGCTGGCCAATGCGGGATTCGACTTTTTCCTGCTCGACAACGAACACGGCATGTTCGACTACGAGACGATGGAGACCCTGTGCCGGGTGGCTGTCGGCCAGGGGATTACCCCCATCGTGCGTCCGGCCGACCACACCTACACCTGGACCGCCAAGGTGCTGGATACCGGTGCCCAGGGCCTGTTGATGCCCAGGGTGTACACCATCGAACAGGTGCGCTCCATCATCAGCATGGCGAAGTATCCTCCGGCGGGCATCCGGGGGAGTGCCCTGAGCCGCGCCTATGTCGGCTACAAGAATGCCAACGCCATGGAAGTAATGGCGGAAGCCAACGAACAGAGCATGCTCTGCATCCAGATCGAAACGAAGGAAAGCTACGCGGTACGGGACGAGATCGCGGCGCTGCCGGAAGTGGACTGCCTCTTCGTGGGGCCCAACGACTTCTCGATTTCCCTGGGACACCCCGGCAACATGGACCACCCGGACGTCAGTTCCGCCATCGAAAACGTCCTGGACACCTGTCGCCGGTTCAACAAAGTGGCCGGCATCCAGATGAACACCCCCGAATCGGCCTGTCGCTGGGCCCGCGCCGGTTTCAACATGTTGAGTGCCGGCTCCGACGTCGGCCTGCTCCAAAACGCCGGACAGGCCTTGACCGGCCAGGTGCGGAATGCCTGGAACTAACCGCATCTGCGACCCGCGGACAGCCCGGATCAGGCGTCGGTGACGCAGCCTTCGGAGGCGGTGGACACCGTCTTCATGTACTTGTAGAGCACACCGCTGGTGTAGTTCGGTTCGGGCCGACTCCATCCGGCCCGGCGCCGGGCCAGTTCCTCCTCGTCGACCTGGAGGTCCAACCGGTTGTTGACCGCGTCGATCGAGATGGTCTCGCCATTGCGCACGAAGGCCAAACCGCCGCCGAGGGCGGCCTCCGGGGTAATGTGACCCACCACAAATCCGTGGGTGCCGCCCGAGAACCGTCCGTCGGTGATCAGGGCCACCTTGTCGCCCAGGCCGACACCCATGATCGCAGCCGTGATCGACAGCATTTCCCGCATGCCGGGACCGCCCTGCGGACCTTCGTAGCGGATGACCACGACCTCGCCGACCTGGACCTCGCCTCCCTCAATTCCGGCCAGGCACGCCTCCTCGGAGTCGTAAACGCGGGCCGGTCCGCTGAAAGCCATCCCCTCCTTGCCGGTGATCTTGGCCACGGCACCTTCGGACGCGAGGTTGCCGTATAGGATTTGAAGGTGGCCACTCGGACTGATGGGGGCGTCGGGCAGACTGATGATGGTTTGGCCTTCGGCCAGGGCCGCCGCCTGTTCCACGTTTTCGCCCAGCGTGCGGCCGGTCACGGTCATGCAGTTGCCATCCAGCATGCCCTCCGCCAGCAGCATCTTCTGCACCGCGGGCACCCCGCCCACGTCGTTCAAATCCTCCATGACGTACTGTCCGCTGGGTTTCAGATCCGCCAGCAGGGGGGTACGATCCGAGACCGCCTGGAAATCGTCGATGGTCAGCGGGACCTCGGCGGCCCGTGCCATGGCGATCAGATGCAGGACCGCATTGGTGGACCCGCCCAGTGCCACCACCACCGTGATGGCGTTCTCGAAGGCCGCCCCGGTCATGATGTCGCGCGGCTTCAGGTCCTCCTCCAGCAGGTTCCGGATCGCCGCACCGACCCGCCCGGTTTCGGCCTGCTTCTCCTCGTGCGTGGCCGGCCAGGATGAACTGCCGGGCAGCGTCATGCCAAGGGATTCGATCGCGGACGCCATGGTATTGGCCGTGTACATGCCGCCGCAGGCACCTTCGCCGGGACAGGCATTGCGCAGGACGTTGCGCAGTTCCTCCTCGGTAATGTCGTCCGCAAGCCACTGGCCGTAGGCCTCGAAGGCCGAGACGATGTCCAGCTTGCGCCCGTTCAGCGAACCTGGCTGGATGGTGCCCCCGTAGACCATCAGTCCGGGACGGTTGATGCGTGCCATCGCCATCAGGCAGCCAGGCATGTTCTTGTCGCAGCCCGGAATGGTGATGTTGGCATCGTAGTACTGCGCTCGCATCACGGCCTCGATGGAGTCGGCAATGATGTCGCGTGAGATCAACGAGCACTTCATGCCTTCCGTGCCCATTGAGATGCCGTCGCTGACGCCGATCGTATGGAAGACCAGGCCAACCAAGCCGGCCTCGTTCACGCTTCTGCGGATGCGGCCGGACAGGGCGTTGAGGTGCATGTTGCACGGATTGCCGTCCCAGCCGAGGCTGGTGATGCCCACCTGGGCCTTGTCCATGTCCGCGTCGGTCAGGCCGGCACCGTACAGCATGGCCTGCGAGCCAACCTGCGAGCGAACCTGGGTCAGCCGGCGGCTGAAACGGTTGAGGCCCGCCTTGGCCACGGTTCCGTTGGATGTGCTTTGACTCATGAAATCCTCCACAAGGTGATGTGTTCGCCGCACCTCCACCGGGGCCGGCAGGTACAGCCAACAGAATGCCGGGGCTACGGCCGGTCCCTGTCGCTCAACAGGAAATACTCCAGGGAATCGGTCAGCGCCGTCCAACTGGCTTCCATGATGTTGGGGCTGGCCCCCACTGTATTCCAGATACGATCGCCGTCGGTGCTGGCAATCAGTACCCTGGTGGTGGCCGCTGTGGCCGAGTGGCTATCCAGAATTCGTACCTTGTAGTCCAGAAGGCTGACCCTTTCCAGTTCCGGATAGAACTTCAGCAGGGCCTTGCGCAGCGCCACGTCCATGGCGTTGACCGGCCCGTTGCCCTCGCCGGCTTCGTGGAACTCCTGGCCGGAAATCCGCAACTTGACCATGGCCTCGGCTAGGATGCCGCGACCCTGCCGATGTTCGACGATGGTCATGAAGTCGATCAACTCAAACGGTGCCGCGTAGTCGGCCATCTCCCGCCGCAACATCAATTCGACGCTGGCTTCGGCCGCCTCGAAGGCGAACCCCAGGTTCTCCAGTTCCTTGATCCGCGCCAGCACCGCCCGTTCCTCGGTCCGGCCCAGGCTGTCCAGCCCGAACTGGCGGCGCTTGACGGCAATGTTGTCCTTGCCGGACAGCTCGCTGATGAGGACCCGCGTGCTGTTGCCGACCACCTCCGGGTCCACATGCTGGTAGGAGGCGACTGTCTTGACCACCGCGTTGACGTGGGTGCCCCCCTTGTGGGCAAAGGCGCTGCTGCCCACATAGGGTTGATGGGAAACCGGACTCATGTTGGCCAGCTCCGACACAACATGGCTGGTCTCCGAGAGCCGGGCCAGGTTCTCGGGCTCGAGCACGGACAAACCCATCTTCAGCTGCAGGTTGGCCAGGATGCTGATCAGGTTTGCGTTCCCACAACGTTCGCCGTAGCCGTTGACGGTGCCCTGGACATGCATGGCTCCGGCCCGTACGGCCTCCAGCGTGTTGGCCACGCCGCAACCGCTGTCGTCATGGGCGTGAATGCCCAGAATGAAGGGATCGCCGGCGCCGGGCTCACCCACCGTGAAATCGGCCGGGAATCCGAAGTGGCTGCGGACGTGCGCCACGGCCTTCGCGATTTCCCAGGGCATGCGCCCCCCGTTGGTGTCGCACAGCACCAGCGTGCGGCTGCCGTTGTCCAACGCCTCCGCCAGGGTGGCCAGGGCGTATTCGGGATCGTCCGCATACCCGTCGAAGAAGTGCTCCGCATCGTAGATCACTTCCCGGCCACTCTCCACCAGCCAGCCGACCGTCTCCCCAATCATGCGGAGGTTTTCCTCCATGTCCGTGCGCAGCACCTCGTGCACCTGAAAGGCCGACGACTTGCCGAACAGGGTGACGATCGGGGTGTGGGCATCCACCAGCATCCGTACCTGGGGATCCTCGTCGGGGGCCATGTTCTTGCGGCGCGTTGAGCCGAAGGCGGCCACCTGCGCCTGGATCAGTGACAACTCGTCCTCAGCTCTGCCGAAGAAGGCCATGTCCTTGGGATTGGAGCCGGGCCAGCCGCCCTCAATGAAATGGATGCCGATGGAATCGAAGTGCCGCGCCAAACGCAGCTTGTCTTCCGCACTCAGGGACACGCCCTCGCCCTGGGTTCCATCGCGCAGCGTGGTGTCGTAAATCTGCATGGGCCATCAAAAAGTTCCAGGGACATTCCCCGGGTGCAAGTTCAAGTGGCGGCAACAGTCGAACGGCGGTCGTTAGCCGGTACCGGCCAGACCGGCCGCCAAACCCTTGACCGACAGGTTCAATGCATTTTCCAGCATGGCAAGGTCTGCCGGGGAATGCTGGTCGTTGCGCAGGGACTGCAACAGGGCAATCTGAATGAAGCTGAGCGGGTCCAGATAGGGGTTCCGACGCTGGATCGAGATGTAGAGCCAGTTCCGTTCATCGGCGATGTCGTCCCGGCCCATGACCTGAAGCACGCCCTCGCGCGTGCGGGAGAACTCGGAAACGATTTCGTTGAACAGGACCTCCGTATCCGGATCGGTGAGCGACGCGTACTGGTGCGCGATGAACAGATCGGACTTCCAGATCGCCATTTGCACGTTCTGGATCAGGATGCGGAAGAACTCCCATTCAACGTACATCCGCCGCAGGACCTCAACCCGTTCCCGGTCGCGGCCGTTGTCGGTAAACCCGTTGATGGCCGAGCCCACCCCGTACCAGTTCGTGAGGTTGACGCGACACTGGGTCCACGCAAACACCCACGGAATGGCGCGCAAGTCGTGAACGCCCTCGGTATCGCGCCGCTTGGCCGGACGCGAACCGATGTTCAGTTTGGCGATGGCTTCGACGGGCGTCGCCTCCATGAAGTACTTGATCAGTTCCGGACGGCTGACAAAGGCCACGTACTGCCGGTTGGCCAGCCTATGCAACTCCTCCATGACCTCCGCCCACTCGTCTTCGCGCAGACTTACGCGCGGTCGGCCGCTGTTGAGCAGGACCGTGCCGATCAGCTGTTCCATGTGCCGACGGGCAATCGTGGACTTGGCATAGTGTGTGGAGATCACCTCGCCCTGTTCCGTCAGCTTGATGCTGCCGCGGATCGTGTCGGGAGGCTGGGTGGCAATGGCGCGCACCACGTTGCCGCCGCCGCGACTGACGCTGCCTCCCCGGCCGTGGAACAGGGTAGTGCGGATGCCGAACTCGTCGCAGGCCGCCACCACCTCCTTCTGGGCCTTGTACAACGACCAGTTGGCACTCAGGTAGCCGCCGTCCTTGTTCGAATCACTGTAGCCAATCATGATCGGCTGATGGTCGCCGCGCGCATGCAGGTGCGCGCGGTACGCCGATGAGCGGAACAGCGCACGCAGGATGGACGGAGCGTTGACCAGGTCCTCAATGGACTCGAACAAGGGCACGATGTCGATGGCCCCGAACAGGGACGCATCCTTGGCCAGGAGCAGCACTTCCAGGACCTGGCTGGCACTCTCGGTCATGCTGATGATGTAGGAGTCGATGACCCGGTCGCCTATTCGATCCCTGGCTCGGCGAATGGTGCGGAACACCTGGACCGTCTCATTGGTGTCGCCCGAAAACCTGAGGTCGGCGGTCAGCGGCCGGCGAGAGGTGAGTTCCTCTTCGAGTTTCCGCGTCTTGGCCGTTTCCGACAGCCGCATCCAACTGTGCGGCTCCGCCTCGGCGTAGTAGCTGAAGATCTCGTCCAGGGCCAGGGAATGGCGCTCGGAATGCTGCCGGATGTCCAGTGTCACAAAGTGCAGGCCGCACACCTGCACACTGGTGATCAGGCGGGCCACGCGACCACTGGCCAGCAGTTCACCCTTGCTGCGCCGCAGGCTGTCGGCAACCGCCTCCAGGTCGTCCACAAGTTCCCCGGGGCTGGCGTAGGCCATCGGATCATCCGGCTGGTCGGTCCACAACTCGTCGGCGCGGCGCCGGGTAGCCTCCAGCCGCCGACGGATGATGGTGAACATCTGCCGATAGGGTTCCCGGCGGACTTTCCGCACCGAGGCCAATTCCCGGCGCGGCAGGCGCTCGGTGGCCGCACGCAGGTGGTCCAGGAACTCGTCGGTGAACTTGGAGTGGTTCACCGACATGCTCAGGTGGGCATACAGAATGTTGACTTCGGCGATGTAGAGGTCAATCAGCCGGCGCTGCTGCTCCTCCAGGGTGCGCTGGGTTTCCCGATAAGTGACATACGGGTTGCCGTCCCGGTCGCCGCCGATCCATGAGCCGTACCGCAGGAAAATCGGTACGGGGGCGTCGATCCGGGGGAAATACTTGCGGACCTGCTTCTCCAACTCCCGGTATACACGGGGAATCAGCTCGAACACCGAGTTGCTGAGGTAGTACAGGCCGTGCTGTACCTCGTCGAGCACGGTGGGCTTCAGTTCCCGGTTCTCGTCGGTCTGCCACAGCGACAGGATGTTTTCCGAGATCAGCCGGAGGCGGCCCGCCTCCTCCTCCGGAGTGAGGTCAATCAGATCGAGTTCGGTCAGGACATCCGAAATGACCTTGTGCTTGAACAGCACGGTGCGCCGGTTGGCCTCGGTGGGGTGAGCCGTAAACACCGGCTTGATGGAGAGCGAATCCAGCAGTTGTCGCATTTCCTCGGTTGAAACCCCTTCCTGAAACAGCCAGTGGATCGCAAAAGCAATGTTTTCCCGGTCCGATACCCCCTGTTCCTGGGAAACCCGGGCGCGGTGGCGCAGCACCCTCACCCGCTGCTGTTCCTCCGCGATGTTGACCAGCTGGAAATAGAGCGCGAAGGCCTTGAGAATGGTCTGTGTCCGCGGCAGATCGTGAATCAGGTCCTCAATGATGGCATTGAGTTCGAACATGGCCAGCGGATCGTCGGTCCGCCGCGCCTTGGACAGCAGCCGGATCCGCTCCACGAAGTCCAGGAGGTCCTCGCCGGCGTGGTTCTTAAGGGTCTCCGACAACAGCTGCACCAGCATGCGGATGTTGTCCCGCAACGCCACCTGGCGCGCCTGGTCGAAGTCGCGCTGCGAGAATGTGGTGTCCCGCTCGGACGGGGTGCCGCCGTTCAGCTTGATCCCGAGCTCGACCTCCTTTCGCCGGAGCTGTTCCTGCAGGCGATCGGCCTTCCACTGCGGCACCTTGCGCTTGCGGCGCAGGCGGCGCGTCTCGCTGGGGTGGACTGCTACCGCATTGACGTCGCTCATGTTTCCTGTACCTGAACGAATCGCAACGTTCAATTCCGCTTGTGACAACAGGCGCACGGGCACCTGCCGGATGGCCTCATGCACGCAGGGCGGCGGCCACCAGATCGCCCATGACGGCCGTGGTCACGACCTCGGTGCCGGTCTCGGCGATGTCCGGGGTGCGGACCCCTTCGGCCAGCACACGGTCCACGGCCGCCTCAATGGCGTCCGCCTCCCGGTCCAGGCCCAGGCTGAGGCGGCACAACAGTGCACAGCTCAGAATTCCAGCCAGCGGGTTGGCTCGGTCCTGTCCCGCGATGTCCGGCGCGCTGCCGTGGATGGGTTCGTACAGGCCCAGGGGCCGTCCCAAGCTGTTGAGGCGTTCGCCCAGGCTGGCCGACGGCAGCATGCCCATGGAGCCGGCCAGCATGGAGGCTTCATCCGTCAGGATGTCACCGAAGAGGTTGGAGCACACAATCACGTCGTACTGTCCGGGCGAACGAATCAGATGCATGGCCATGGCATCCACCAGGACGTGGTCGACGTGCAGATCGGCATATCCCTCCAGGACCCTGGTGGCGACCCGGCGCCATAGGCGACTGGATGCGAGGACATTGGCCTTGTCCACGCTGGCCAGGCGGCCGCTGCGGCCACGGGCCAGATCGGCCGCGAACCGCACAACCCTTTCAATCTCCGGAGCACTGTACAGCATCGTGTCGTAGGCGCTGGACTCCGCCGCATCCGACTCCTGTCGGGGCCCGAAGTAAATTCCGCCGGTGAGCTCCCGAATGACCACCAGGTCCACCTGCCGTACCACGTCGGCCTTGATGGTCGAGGCGTCCACCAACTGGGGCTGAACCCTAACCGGACGCAGATTGGCAAAGAGTTCCAAGCCCTTGCGCAGGGCCAGAATTCCATTCTCCGGACGATCAGTGGCGTTGGGATCATCCCACTTGGGGCCGCCCACGGCCCCCATGAAGACGGCATCCGCCTCCCGGCAAGCCGCCAGGGACGCGTCGGGCAGGCTGGAGCCCACCGTATCGATGGCCATGCCCCCCATCGGATGTTCCGGGAATCCAAAGGCATGCCCGTGGACCTCCGCGATCACGGACAGGATCTTGACGGCTTCCCTGGTTACCTCGGGCCCAATCCCGTCTCCGGGCAGGCAGGCGATGGTTGCATTCATGAAACTGCGTTTCCAAATGCGGGCGCCAGCACACCGTCCAGGACGACTTCCGGCGGTTCCGAATCGATCCAGGTACCACAGGGGCCACCCTCGGGGGACACACCCAGGTCGACCGGCTCCCCGTTCATCCGCAGCACGGGGTGGTAGTACCGGCTGACCTGACGGGCATCGCCCTCGATGTAGTGGCCGATCAGCGACCGCCGGAACCGGTTGGTGCTGGTGTTCGGGAAACTTCCGTGCACAATCTGGCCGTTGAAGTAGAGGACATCGCCGGCCTTCATCAACACGGCCTCGGGAGGCATCGACGACGGCAAGGGCACCGTCACGTCCGTGAAGCTGGCGCCGGCATCCGCCTCGACCGGGCACAGCACCGGGGTGGCATGGGTGCCGGGCACGATCTGGAGACACCCGTTTTCCTCGTCGCAGTCGTCCAGTGCCAGCCACGCTGCCACACAGGTGCCCGGATCAACCTGCAGGTAGTACTGGTCTTGATGCAGGGCCTGTCCCCGCGCGCCCGGCGGCTTGAAGTAGATCATGGATTGGACCGCGTAGGGTTCCGCATCCAGCAGCGCGCCCAACGTTTCATTGATGCGGGGGGCCAGCAGCCACTCCTCGGTAATCCGATCCCAGCGATGCATCATGCCCATGCGCGGGAAACGCTTCAGGGGATCGCTGGAAGCCGGGTCGTATTCCCCCCAGCTGCGCGTGCGGCGCCGGCGGACGGCGTGCATGTGCATGAAGTGCTCCAGGTAGAAGGACACCTCCGTGGCGGAGAACTGGCCCCGACCCATGTGCCAGCCCTTTTCTCTCCAACTTCGCCGGTCGCGTTCCGAAACCATTGGGGTGCACTCCTAGGGAAATGTTGGCTATGGCCTCAGGCCGCGGCGGGCTGGGCCCGACCCGCCTCAAAGGCCGCGATTTGATCTTCCTTGGCCAGTAGGAAGCCGAGATCATCCAGGCCTTGCAGAAGACAGTCGCGGCGGAACGGATCAATCTCGAAGCGAAGGGACTGCTGGTCCGGCATCCGCACATTCTGAGTTCTCAGATCGACCCAGAGTTGGGTCTCCGGATCGCCCTCCAGAACGTCCCAGAGGGCATCGATCGCCTCCTTGGGCAGCACGACGGGCAGGAAGCCGTTCTTCAAGGAGTTGTTATAGAAAATATCGCCGAAGGAAGGGGCCAGCACGCACTTGAAGCCGTACTGGGCCAGGGCCCAGACCGCATGCTCCCGGCTGGAGCCGCTGCCGAAATTGGCACCGGCCACCAGGATTTCCGCGCCCTTGTACTCCGGGTTGTTGAGCACGAACCCCGGGTTGGGCTCGCCGGTGTCCAGGTAGCGCCAGGACGCAAACAGACCCTCGCCCATGCCATCGGTGGTAATCGCAGTGAGGTAGCGAGCGGGAATGATCTGATCGGTGTCCACGTTGTCCGCCCGCAGCGGTATGGCGCGGGCCCGAATGAGGTCAACCTTTTCCATGGAGTGATTTGCCTTCCTTGGCCTGAATTCAACCGGTTCGAAGCTCAGCGTAGCATGCCGCGCACATCGACCACCTGTCCCTCAACCGCCGCGGCCGCGGCCATGATGGGGCTCATGAGCAGACTGCGAGAACCGGATCCCTGTCGGCCCCGGAAATTGCGGTTGCTGGTGCTGGCCACGTACTTGCCGGCCCCGGCCTTGTCGTCGTTCATGGCCAAGCACATCGAGCAGCCGGCACCGCGCCACTGGAACCCGGCTTCCGCAAACACGCGGTCGAGGCCTTCCTCTTCGGCAGCGGCCTTGACGGCCTTGGATCCGGGGACCACCAACGCCTCGACATGATCGGCCACGCGCCGACCCTTGACAATTGCCGCGGCCTCGCGCAGATCCTCGATACGGCTGTTCGTGCACGAACCAATGAAGACGATGTCCACGTGCTGGCCCTGCATAGGCTGTCCCTGAACCAGTCCCATGTAGTCCAGGGCCGCCTCCAGATCACGGCGCTGCTGGTCGTCTGCCAAGTCCTTCCCCTGCGGGACGGCACCGGTCACGGGGACGCCCATGCCCGGGTTCGTACCGTAGGTAACCATCGGTTCCAGGGCCCCGGCATCGATGTCCAGGGACCGGTCGAACACCGCATCGTCATCCGTCGCCAGTGCACTCCACTCGATGACCGCGTCGTTCCAGGCCTTCCCGGTGGGCGCGTAAGGACGCCCGTACATGTACTCGTAGGTTGTGATGTCGGGCGCGATCATCCCGGCCCGCGCGCCGCCCTCAATGCTCATGTTGCAGATGGTCATGCGGTTGGCCATGCCGAGACCGCGAATGGTGCTGCCCCGATACTCGAAGACATGACCCACGCCGCCGCTGGCACCGTTTTTGGCAATGATGGCCAGGATAATGTCCTTGGCCGTGACACCGGGGGCCAGACGCCCCTCCACGTTGATGGCGAAGGTCTTGGGCTTTTCCTGCATCAGGCACTGCGAAGCCAGTACGTGGGCCACCTCGCTCGTGCCGATGCCAAAGGCCAGGGCCCCGAAGGCGCCGTGGGTACTGGTATGGCTGTCCCCGCAGACGATCGTCATGCCCGGCTGGGTTACGCCCATCTCGGGGGCCACAACATGCACGATGCCCTGGACATCGCCCTTGATGTCCCACAGGGTGATGCCGGACTGATCGCAGTTTTCGCGCAGGGCGCCAACCTGCGCCTGAGCGTCGTCGGGCCACAGCGGAATTTCCCGCGTCGGGATCGCGTGGTCCATTGTGGCAAAGGTCTGTTCGGGTCGACGGACCCTCAGACCCCGGCTGCGAAGTTCCGCGAAGGCCTGCGGTGATGTCACTTCGTGTATCAGGTGGGCATCGACGTAGATGACCGTCGGTTCCCCCGCCTCGGACGACACCACATGTCGGTCCCAGACTTTGTCAAACAGTGTCTTGCCCATTGCCACTCCCTGGTTGTGCATCGGCGGCCGGAGCGGCCGCCGTTTCGGTTCGCCCCGGCATCAACGACTGAGAATCCTGGTCAGGTCCCCGGCACTGCCGCTTTCGGCCGGCGTGTCGACGGCCAACTTCTCCTCCTGGTCCAGCAGGCGCATGCCCTCGTTGCGGGCTTCAATCGTGTGCACCTCGTCCTGCGGGGTCACATGCCACATGGCCTGCCGCTGCACCTCCCAGTCCTCCAGGATTTGGGTGCCGCGCACGGAGCCGGTCCGCTCGACATGGGTTTGGATTAGGGAGAGCAACCGCCGCTCCACGGCGCCGCCCGCCAACCTGCGGATTTTGATCAGTTCCGGGTTGTACCGCCGTTCGAAGTTGGTGGCGACATCGTAGACGAAGGCCTCGCCGCCGGTCATGCCGGCACCGAAGTTGCGGCCGGTTTCACCCAGCACCACAACCGTGCCGCCGGTCATGTACTCGCAGGTATGTTCTCCGGTGCCCTCCACAACCGCGGTCGCGCCGCTGTTGCGTACCGCAAAGCGTTCGCCGGCCAGACCCGATGCATACAGACGGCCGCCAGTCGCACCGTAGAGGGCCGTGTTGCCGATGATTACGTTCTGCTGCGGAATGATCTTGGACCGATCATGCGGCCGGATGGCAATTTCGCCGCCGGCCAGGCCCTTGCCGACATAGTCGTTGACCTCGCCAATCAACTGGAAGTTGAGCCCCTGAATGCCGAAGGCTCCAAAGCTCTGCCCGGAACTGCCGACAAACGTGATGTTGATCTGGCCGGGCCGCAGGCCGTCCATTCCGTACCGCAGGGCCAGGCCGCAGGCCAGGCGCGCGCCCACGGTGCGATCCGTGTTGTTGATCGGGTGGGTCAGGAAGACGTTGGCGTCGGGATCAGCCTCCAATCGCGCAATCACCTGCTCCACCAGCATGTCGCCCAGTGCCGTGCTGGCCAGTAGGGGATTGCAATCCCGCACACAGCGGCGCGGCAGGTCACCGGGGATTTCCTCAAGCAGGGGTGCCACATCCATGAAGCCGGCCTCGCGGCCGTGGACCACCTGGATCAGCAGTTCGGGATGGCCGATCACCTCGTCGAGCGAGCGGTAGCCGAGGCCGGCCAGAGTGCGGCGCGCGTCCTCCGCCAGGAACATCATGAATCGAATCACCATCTCCGGGGTGCCCGGAAACTTGGCCCGCAATGCGGGATTTTGGGTGGCCACGCCCACCGGGCAGGTGTCCTTGTGGCAAACCCGGGCCATGATGCAGCCCTCGGCGATCATGGCACTGGTGCCGAAACTGACCTCGTCGGCGCCCAGCATGGCTGCCATGACGATGTCACGGCCGGTGGAAATGCCGCCGTCGGTCCGCAGAATTACGCGGTCCCTGAGACCATTGTCCATCAACGCGTTGTGGGTTTCGGCCAGCCCCAGCTCCCACGGCAACCCTACATGCTTCAAGCTGCTGAGGGGGCTGGCACCGGTGCCGCCGCTGGCGCCGGCAATGTGAATCACGTCGGCGTAGCCCTTGGCCACACCGGTGGCAATGGTGCCCACGCCAATTTCCGACACGAGCTTCACGCTCACATGGGCGTTGGGGTTGGCCGTCTTCAGGTCGAAAATCAGCTGCGCCAGATCCTCGATGCTGTAGATGTCGTGGTGGGGCGGCGGACTGATCAGGGCCACACCGGGCGTCGCATACCGCAGTTCGGCAATCTTGTCGGACACCTTGTGGCCGGGCAGCTGCCCGCCCTCGCCGGGCTTGGAGCCCTGCGCCATCTTGATTTGCAGTTCCTCGGCACTCATCAGGTAGGCGGGGGTCACCCCGAAGCGTCCCGAAGCCACCTGCTTGATCTTGCTGACCCGTTCAGTGTGGTAGCGGTCGGGATCCTCGCCCCCTTCGCCCGAATTGCTCTTGCCGCCGATCCGGTTCATGGCAATCGCCAGCGTCTCGTGCGCCTCCGCGCTCAGCGCCCCGTGCGACATGGCCGCGGTGCTGAAGCGTTTGGCAATGGCGGCCGCCGGCTCGACTTCCACCAAGGGTACCGGCTCCCGCACCGGCTTGAAGTCCAACAGATGACGCGGCGCAATGCGCTGGTTGTTCTGCAGTTCGATCAACTCGTCGAAGGCGGCCTGGGCTTCCGCATCGTCTTCCGCGGTGACCGCGGTCTGGAGCAGGTGGACCACCTTCGGTGACCACTCGTGCACCTCTCCGCCGCGCCGGGACTTGTAGAGGCCCCAGGACGGCATGCGGCGACGACCGCCGGTCCGGCCCTTCGGGAATGCGTTGGCGTGCCAGGCCGACACGTCCTCGGCCAGCGTTTCGTAGCTGACGCCGCCCAATAGGCTGGGTGTGCCCGTGAACACCTCGTCAATCAACTGCTCGCTGATGCCGATGGCCTCGAACACCTGGCCGCCGCAATAGCTGTCCAGCGTGCTGATGCCCATCTTGCTCATGATCTTGAGCAGGCCTTTCTCGGTGCCGGTCAGGAAGTTCTCGATGGCTTGCTCCGCCGTCATCGACCCGAAGTGGCGTCCCTCTTCGACCATGGAGCTTATGGATTCATAGATCAGGTAGGGATAGACGGCATTCGCCCCATATCCGATCAGGGCCGCGAAGTGATGCACTTCGCGCGGTTCGCCGCTCTTGACCACGATGCTGGCGTGCATGCGCTGGCCGGTCCGCACTAAGTGGTGGTGCAGAGCCGAGGTCGCCATGAGCGACGGGATGGGCAGACGCCCGGGATCGACGCCTTCGTCCGACAGCACCAGGATGCGCGCGCCCTCGGCCAGGGCCTCCGAGGCGCGGGCACACAGCTGCTGCAGGGCCTGCCGCATCATCTCACCGCGGGAACGGGGCTGGTCGGCCGCGCTGTCCGGTTGCCAGGTCATGTCCAGGGCGGCCATCCAGAACTCAGGCGAGCCCATGCCCAGACTCTCCAAAAGGTAAAAGTGATCCTGGTGCAGGATGGGCGACTTGAGCTCAATCAGCCGGGCCGCCTCGGCCGTCTCCGACAGCAGGTTGGTCCGTTCGCCCAGGAGCATGCGCAGGCTCATGACCGTCGATTCCCGCAGGGAGTCGATCGGGGGATTGGTTACTTCCGCAAAACGCTGCTTGAAGTAGTGGAACAGGGGACGGGGCAGGTGGCTCAGGGCGGCCATGGGCGTGTCGTCGCCCATGGCCCCCACCGGTTCGGCAGCGTTGGTCAGATAAGGACGCAGCACCACCACGAGTTCCTCGGAGGTGAAGCCGAATGCAATTTGACGTTCGAGCAAGGGCAACCGGGACGGGGTGTGGACCGTCCGCTCCGGCCGCGGCTCCGGATTGCTGGTGCCCCGCAACGCGCTGGCCAGGCGCGCTTCCTGAATCCGGCGGCTCTTGAGCAGAATGCCCTCCAGCGACACCAGATTGTCCTCGAGCCACTTGCCGTAAGGTCGCCGACTGGCCACCTGCGCCGTGATTTCGGCGTTGGCCTGGACTGTGCTGGCTTTGGTGTCCACACTGAAGATTTGGCCGGGACCCAGTCGACCCTTGACCCGCACCGCTGCCTCGTCGTAGCGGACCGCGCCCATCTCGCTGGCGCTGATAACAATGCCGTTTTCCAACAACACGTACCGTGCCGGTCGCAGGCCGTTGCGGTCCATGATCGTGCCCACGACCCGGCCGTCGGTATAGGTAATGCTGGCCGGGCCGTCCCAAGGCTCGAGCAGGGAACTGTGGTACTTGTAGAAGGCTCGGCGCTCCGGAGTCATATCGCCTTCCGGAATTCGTTCCCAGGCTTCCGGCACCATCATCAGCAAGGCATGCCGAATGTCGCGTCCGCTGCGCACCAGCAGTTCCAGCTGCTGGTCAAACTTGCCGCTGTCACTGGTATCGGTGTCCATGATCGGCAGCAGGTCGTCCAGGCCCTGCGGCCATACGGCCGCCGCTAAATCCGGCTCGCGGGCGCGCATCCACAACTCGTTGCCCCGGAGCGTGTTGATTTCGCCGTTGTGGCAAATCAGGTTGAAGGGCTGTGCCTTCTCCCAGGAAGGGAGCGTGTTCGTGCTGTAACGCTGGTGGAACACAGCCAGAGACGTTTCGAACAATGGGTCGTGGAGGTCCGGGTAGAACCGGCCCAGCATGTCGGCCAGGACCAGCCCCTTGTACACGATGGTGCGACTGCTCAGGCTCGGCACATAGAGGTGTCCCACGTCCCGGGCCTGTGCCTGTTTCAGAATCAGCTTGCGTGCCCGGTAGAGCAGCCGTTCAAATGCTTCGCCGGCGTGTGCGGCGCGTGCCGTGCGCCGCAAAATCACCTGCTCCATCCAGGGACGCAACCGGAGCGCCCGGCTGCCCAGCACCGACGTGATAACGGGCACGGAGCGGAAGGCCAGGACTTCGAGCTCCAGGTCGGACGCGACCTTGCGCACCACATCGCGGGCCCGTTCCCGGTCGTCGGCATCGCGGCGGTTGAGGAACAGCTGGCCCACGGCCAGGTCGGAGACCGGCGGCGCCTCAACGCCAATCTGCTTGAGTTCCCGGACAAAGAAGCGGTAGGGAATCTGCGAAAGGATGCCGGCGCCGTCGCCGGACTTGCCGTCGTCGGCAATGGCCCCGCGGTGCGCATGGTTGCACAGCGCGTCCAACGCCATGCGCAGGATCTCATGGGACCTGCCGCCTTCCACGTGGGCCACGAACCCGATGCCGCACGCATCGCGCTCGGCCGCAGGCGGGTTCTTGTAGAAGGATTTCCGGACGGTCTTGGCCAATGCGGCCATGATGCACCTGCACACAAAAATGACAAGGTCGCCCGCAACGCGCGGCAACGCCCCCCGGGGGCGGGCACACGAACCCGACCGCTGGCCGAACCGAATGCCCAACGGCACCGTTGGCCCGATTATAACCCCTAAGGTGCAGGGATTTCCGAGTCGGACTGTGGAGACGTAACTGCTCAGTAACTGTGTTGAAAGTCAAAGCCTTGATGGCCGTATCACAGAGTTTTGCCGCCAAGGGACCTGCTCTCGGATCACCGCGTCCTGGATCGGCCGGCCCTGCTTGCGTACGGTCTTCAGCAGGTTCCGCATCCGGCCGTCCCCAGCCGTCCGGCTCTCCTTCCAGTCAGACGATTTTCTGCAGGTTGCGGGCCACCGCCAGCACGTGGTACAGACTCCGGTCCCCCAGCCAGTTGCACAGCTCCCGGGGGTGCCCGTAGACCGCGCCCCTCCCCGTCAACCGGGCCATGGGACACCCCGGTTGCCGCTACCCGTTCCAGAAGTTCAGCCGACCAGAACCCTATGGTCGGCGCTTTTTTCGAGTGGTGTCTCGGCGGTGTGCGTGAACAGGATCGAAGCAATGCCCAGCCCCTACCGCGACTATGTGCCCGGTCAGCTGCGGCTGCCCGATGTGAGGAAGCGGTTGCCCGAGGACCACCTGGCCTGGACGGTCGATGACCTGCCGCAGGAACTGTGGCGGCACCAGGCTCTGGTCGTAACTTTTCTCACATGGCGATACTGAGGTTGGGCCTATAAATTCTCAAATGTCTGTGCCATGGTTTCATGGATTATCTAGAGGACGATACAGGGAGACCCCCCATGACCCTCAACCGATCCCGCAGTCATGCCCACTTGCTCTGCATGCGGGAACTGGTCGGTGAAATGGAATATCTAGCTCCCAACAGCCTACATCCGGCATGGAAGACGGCCCCTTCGGCCGCAACTCTGGTCCAGGCCATTACGAAGGGGGCTTGACTTGCAATGGATTTGCCCTTTTTCTCCCACGAGTTCTTCTTCACCCCCAAGGTGAAGGGTGCACTTTATCCACCTTGTGAAACAGGAGACAAATCTCAAGTTTACCCTATACATGACTAATTAGGCAATGGCTATGGATCGCAATGTCGGGCATCATTCCATGGTCAGGATTGGCTTGGTCCAATCCCACCCAGGCCCACACCACAGAACCTGACGAGCTGGAGATAGAGGAAGGCGATGAGATCATTTTTGTGACACCCTCTGCCACTGCGGGAAACACGCCCGACACTTACAGGCACGAGAGTGAACAGGCACAAGCCTCCCTGAGGCTGTGCCAGTTTACATCGGAAGCATACAACCCCCACATTTCCAGCGATGGCAGCAATCAAGCCTCAGCGCACGGTGGGTGGAAAGATAAGAGCAAGGACGGTTCCTGCCCAGAAAGAGCCGATGTTGAGGTCTGGTTGCAGGTTTATGCCTGTAGATCCTACACTGGGCCCTGTGGCTGGATCACGAAGGGCCATAGGGAGGATCGTATTAGGGAAGGGTTTAAGTCGGGCCGGCGGGTTACAGCCCGTGCCGGTTGTACCTCAAATGCAAGAGCCAGCTGGCGCAATGTGGTGGATGTGGATATTCCCGACCAGTTTGACCACCCCTTCAGGGCCACCAGGAAAGCTGCCGTATCCTGTACTCCTTATTTGCCCGATTGATAACGCGACCTGTGCCTAACGCCACTTTGAGGTCCCACCACGCATAGAGAAGTGGGTGAAGGATTTAATGCTATGACCGCGAATGTTTTCCTGGAAGCTTTTGGCCAATTGGTGGGTACGCGGCCTGAAGAAGATTGGCTCTACCCTACTTTCGATTCACGGGAGGAAATGATGGGTTGGACTCACACCCAATCCCCACCCCCACCCTACGCTTGGCTCTGAAATATGCACGATGCCGGGATTACCGCCGAGAGGGATACCCATAGGCTTGGTTGGGTGCAAGTCGGCTTGCACGGAGAGAGCGAGATGCCTGGCAGTGAGAACCGGCCTCCGGTAATCCCTGACGGCCACCGCTCCACTTTTTTCTTCCCTCTGGGGCACAATCGCCGACATCCCACCTCACCTGCGGTGGCCCTGCCCGTGTTGGGTCAGTGTTTTGAGGACGCACTCCCTCGCTGTGTGGAATTCACGTGGACAGGCTTGCAGGTGTCCTTCAGTTTTCTGGAACCCCACATTCAAACCTTCTCGGTGTTGCCGGGGGCACACCAGTGGTTCGAGCAAACCGCCCCCAAGACCCGCACTCCCGCGTACATTGCCTTTGACCCAGCTTGGCTGAGGCCCTATGACGCAGCCATGCTGGCCGTCCGCCTCCACCAAGCATTGACCTTTCCATTCACGTTCGGACCCGTGGTCACGGTACCGGAACCCCACCGGATCGCAGTTCGTCTCAAGTCGCCGGACACCTTGAAGCCTGCCACGTTGGGCCTGGCCGTCACGTTACCGGAGTGGACCATGAACGCGGCCGCTTCGGTCCTCGCTCCGGTCCTCAACACCGCCCACACCATGGTTCCGGATATTCAACACTGCACCTTGCGCCTCACCAAGGGCAAAACCGTTCAACAAAGTCGCTGAATGGTTACGCGGGGACAGGCGGAAGGACGGACGGGCTCAGCCCTTGACCCCGCCGATCAGCATGCCCTTGACGAAGTAGCGCTGAATAAAGGGGTAAACCAGCAGAATAGGGACCGTCGTGACAATAATCATGGCAGCCTTCAGGGTCTGGGCCGGCGGCATCATTTCCGGCTCGAACATGATCCCCAGGTCGCCCCGGTACGAAGCGTCCCCCAGGTAGAGGATGGAACGCAGAATGACCTGAATGGGGTACAAATCCCGGTTGGAGTTGAACACCGCGGCATAGAACCAGCCGTTCCAGTGCCAGACCGCATAGAAAAGGCCGATCGTGGTAAGTGCCGGCATGGAAAGGGGCAGGTAGACCCGAATCAGCACCGTCAAGGGATTGGCCCCGTCCATCAGAGCCGCCTCCTCCAGTTCCACGGGAATGGTCATCAGGAAGTTGCGCATGATCAGCAGCCACCAGGGATTGACCAGGAAGGGCGTGATCATGATCCAGACGGTGTTCGTCAGACGCAGCCGGTCCACGACCAGGTAGAACGGGATCAGGCCGCCGCTGAAGACCATGGGGATGAATACCAGCAGCGTCATGAAGGTGCGTCCCGGGAGGTTGCGCCGGGCCAGGACGTACGCGCCAAGGCCGGTGAACGTGAGGCACAGAATGGTTCCCACAATGGTGCGGAAAAACGTGATCTTGTAGGCGTTGAACACCGTGCCCTTGCTGCCGCCGAAGAGGAACTGGTAGGCCTCCAGCGTGGGGGCCTCCGGAATCAGGACGAAGTTGCCGCGGCGCGCCCACTCCGCGGTGGAAATGAACGAGGTGCTGAGCACGCTGATGAAAGGAATCAGGAACAGGAGGCTGACAACAATCAGGAACACGTAGTTGCCGAGGTAGAACAGCCGTTCCATCGGCGTTGCCTTAATGCGCATGGCCCCGTCTCCCCCTACCAGATGCCCTGATGGCCCAGGAAGTTGGCGAACTTGTTGGCGGCCAGCAGGAGCAGGAGTGCCAGGATCGATTTGTAGAGGCCGACCGCGGACGCGAACGAATACTTGAGATTGAGCAGGCCGGCCCGGTAGACATAGGTGTCGATGATGTCGGCCACCTCGTACACGGACGGGGAATACAGCAGCAGAATCTGTTCGAAGCCGGCGTCCAGCAGGTCGCCGATCCGGAAGATGAACAGGATCACGATGACGTGGCTGATGCCGGGCAGGGTGATGTGGCGCACCTGCTGTATCTTGCTGGCTCCGTCGATGTTGGCGGCTTCGTAGGTCTCCGGGTTGAGGCCGGCCATGGCGGCCAAGTACAGGATACTGCCCCAACCCACGGTCTGCCAGACCGTGGTGCCTACCAGAATGGTCCGGAACCAGCGGGGATCGCCCAGATAGTGCTGCGGTTCGCCGCCGGTCAGGACCACGAGGTGGTTGACCAAACCGCCCTGGACGCCGAACACCACATAGACCAGGCCGGCCACAATGACCATTGAGAAGAAATGCGGCAGATAGGAGATGGTCTGCGAGATGCGCTTGAAGTAGGTGTTGTGAACCTCGTTGATGAGCAGTGCCAGCAGAATCGGCGCGGGAAAGGACCACAGGGTCTTGTAGATGGAGATCATCAGCGTGTTCTCCATCAGGTCCCAGAAGAAAAACGAGTTGAAGAAATTGACGAAGTGCTTGAAGCCAATGAAGCTGGACGTGACAATCTCGCCCATGGACATGAACGGCGTCACGTCCTTGAACGCAATCATGATGCCGATCATCGGTACGTACTTGAAGATGATCAAGTACCCCGCCACCGGCAGGAACAACAGATAGTAAAAACCATGTTTGCGCAGGATGCGCAGTACTTCGGTCATGGACGTGTTGTCCGTGATAATCGGCAACCGACAAGCAATCCGCCGATGGCCGCAGGCGCCGTCGACCTGGAACTACATGTGGTCGGGGAAGGGCAAATCCGTCCCCGACCGGGTGCCTCGCGCCCCGGCCTGCAGGCCGGGGCGCGGATGGCAGTGTGACGGTCCGGGACCTCGCCTAGAGGCCCTTGGCCGCCACGTACTGGGACGTGTAGGCGTCGATCCAGTCCTGAAGGCCGGCCCGGTAGAGGCTGTCGACGAAATCGCCGAACTCGGTCAACGGCCGCACTCCGGTGATGAACTTGATCACCTCTTCGGAGTTCAGGCGGTTGATGTCCTCCATGCTCGGCACCTGCTCGGCAATCGCCGCGCCGTCGTAGGGCACGTCGAAGTCGACCGGCATCTTGCCGTTGCTGTAGTCGAACACGTACTTCTTGATGTGGTCGTAGTGGCGACCCCACAGCGGATCCTCGGGAGCCGACCAGGTTTCGATTGCCAGGCCTGCGCCCTGGTAGAGCTCGCCGGCGTAGATCGCGGCACCGGCCTCGGCGTCGTAGCGGTGCACCTGTTCCTTGGTCTCGTCGACCCAGTCCCAGTCCGTGCCCTGAATCCCGTAGTGAGCGGTCACGGCGTTGTCGCGGATCGGATCGTACTGCCAGTTCACGAACTGGATGACTTCCTTGGCCACCGGCGAGTTGGCCGGAATCATGTAGGCCTGGGTCATGTTGGCGTTGTTGGTCCCCGCCAGACCCATCGGGCCCACCATCTTGAGTGGGAAGACGAAGTCCATGCCCGGGATCACATCCTCGAGGAAAATGCGCTGACCCAGGATGGTCATGCGCGAGTACCAGCCACAATGGATGCCCATGTTGCCGGAACGCAGAACCTCCTCGAAGTCCATGTTGGCAAAGACTTCCTTGTGGAACCAGCCGTTGTTCCACCACTCGTTCATCTTGGCCACGAACGCCTCGTAGCCGGGCTGCAACTGGTAGGGCTTGATCTGGCCGTCGCTTTCGTCGTACCAGCGCGAGCGGCCGTACTGGCTCCAGGCACCAAGCAGGCAGCCTTCGAGGCTGCCCAGATTGTTGGTTACCAGGACGGCGTCGGGGTTGGCCTCCTGGAAGGCGGCCATGTTGCCTTCGAGTTCGTCAATCGTCATCTGTTCCGCGTTGAAGGGCAGGCCCAGATCGTTGATCCAGTCCTCGCGGAACCAGGTGAAGTTCCAAGTGTGCCCCATCAGGCCAAGGCGCGGAATGCCCCAGATGTCGCCGTTGGCGTCCTTCATCCCGCTCCAAGTGGCCTCGGGGAAGGCGGTCAGAATGTTCTGGCCGTGTTCCTCCAGCAGATCCGTAATCGGCATGATGGCGGCCTTGTACTGGGTCCAGTCGCCGGTGAACATGTCCAGCTGTTCCGTCTGGGAACTCAGCATCAGGTTCAGGCGTTCGCGGCCGGCGGCGCCCGGAGGCGGCACAAAGCCGTTGGGGCGGATGCCCAACTGTTCCGTAATGTAGTCCTGGACCTCCTTGTACTTGTCGGGATCGCTGCCTTCCGGCCGGACCAGGGCAATCGACGGCCAGACATAGACGTCGACAATGCCGTCCTCGGCCATACCCATGTCATCACCGCCGGCGGCCGGGGCCTCGGGCTGGGCGCAGGCGAGAATGATGCTGCCGCTGGCAGCCAAGGCCGACAAGCGGAGGAACTGCCGGCGATCAACCGTATACTTCAAGCCATGCTTCATGGCGTTTCTCCTTTGTACCAACAAGGTGTCGCGCACAGGCTGCGAAGGCCGCCGGAGGGTGCACACTACCCCATGGCCGCTACTACCGCCGCGCTCTGCACGCCGCGATCGTAGCACAGCCCTGAAGGACCCTCCCGGTTCGCGGCTCAGACCAGCGAAGCCAGCGGGGCTGTCTCGGCCTCGCTGGCGATCTGCTTGTTCAACGCCTGCAAGTACGCCTTGGCACTGGCCACGATGATGTCCGTGTCCACGCCACGGCCGGAGAAGAGCCGGCGCCGAACCCGGCCCTGGGCCGTCTCCACCATGTCCCGACCGCGGTCAGGCACCTCAATGCGGATGGTCACGTCGCCGTTGGCGTCCATCCCCGCGGTTACAGCCTGCACCACGAATTCGACCAGGGTGTTCTCCACGCCCACGATGCGGTTGATACCCTGGTAGACCGCATCCACCGGCCCTGTGCCGAAGCCGGCGTCCGTAACCTCCTCACCACTGTCCAGCCGACGCAGGATAACCACGGCGGTGGGGGTCAGGTTCGAGCCGCACTGTACCTGGACGTTGACCAGTTCCCATGTCTCCTTCGGCTGGTACACCTCGTCCGCCACCAGGGCCTCGAGGTCCGCATCCGTCACGGTCTTCTTCTTGTCGGCCAGCTCCTTGAAACTGTTGAAGATCTCGTTCAGTTCGGCGGATTCCATGTGGTAGCCCAGCTCGTCCAGGCGGGTGCGCAGCGCATGACGGCCGCTGTGCTTGCCCAGGACCAAGCCCTGGCGGTGCTGATTCAGACCCACCGTCTCCGCATCCATGATCTCGTAGGTACGCTTGTGCTTGAGCACGCCGTCCTGGTGGATTCCGGCTTCATGGGCAAAGGCGTTGGCACCGACGATCGCTTTGTTGGGTTGAATGACCATGCCTGTGTAGCGGCTGACCATGTCGCTCGTGCGATGGATCTCCTGCGTCTGCACATTGGTGCGCAGGTTGTAGAACTGCGGCCGGGTATAGAGCCCCATGACGAACTCCTCCAGCGACGAGTTCCCCGCCCGTTCACCGATGCCGTTGATGGTCACCTCCACCTGCCTGGCCCCGGCCGATACGGCCGCCAGCGTGTTGGCCGTGGCGAGCCCCAGATCGTTGTGCGTGTGGGTGCTGAATATCACGTCTCGACCGCCCGGCGTGCCTTCGATCAGCGCCCGGAAAAGGGCCTCGTACTCCTTCGGCTGCGTATAGCCGACGGTGTCCGGGATGTTGAGCGTGGTCGCGCCGGCCTGAATTGCGACCTCCAAAACCTGCTTGAGGTACTCGATGTCGCTGCGTCCGGCATCCTCCGGACTGAACTCGACATCGCCGCACAAGCTGACCGCGTACTCCACCATCTCGCCCACAGTCTCCAGCACCTCGTTGCGCGACATGCGCAACTTGTGCTCCAAGTGAATGTCGCTGGTCGCGATGAATGTGTGGATGCGGGGTCGGACGGCAGGTTCAGTGGCCGTGAAGGCCCGTTCGATGTCCTTGCGGTTGGCGCGCGCCAGCCCGGCGATCACCGGCGGCGGCAACAGATTCCCATCCTGGCCGACACGGGTTTCGCGCCCGACGGTCTCGGCCACCCTGTGGACCGCCTTCCAGTCACCGGGACTGGCAATGGGAAAGCCGGTTTCGAGAATGTCAACCCCCAGGCGGGACAGCTGGCGGGCCAGTTCAAGTTTCTCATGGTCGTCCAACGTTGCACCCGGACTCTGTTCACCATCCCGCAAGGTGGTGTCAAAAATCAGGACGGTGTCGCCGCGGGCCACATGGCGGGCGTACGCCGCCATGTCCTTGATGGCGAACTGACTGCCGTCAACCGGAGGGTCGACTTCAGGCTGTTGCGTGCCGGATGCTGTATCCATTTGTTCCACTCCCATGAACGGGCCGCCGGGCGGCCCTCTGTCACTCAGGCTTCGCGCTCGATTTCCTGTGCGTTGAGGAAGGTCATCATGCGGCGCAGTTCCAGGCCCACCTCCTCAATCTGCTGGTACTGTTCGCGGCGGCGGCGGGCCTTGAAATTCGAGAGCCCGGCGTAGTACTCGTCCATCCACTCCTCGGCGAAACGGCCGCTCGTAACCTCCTCCAGGATCTGCTTCATGGCCTTGCGCGTCTCATCGGTGACGATGCGTTGACCGCTGACATAGTCGCCCCACTCGGCCGTGTCCGAGACGCTGTAGCGCATGTAGGCCAAGCCGCCTTCGTAGAACAGGTCGACAATCAGCTTGAGTTCGTGCAGACACTCGAAATAGGCAATTTCCGGCTGGTACCCCGCCTCGACCAGGGTCTCGAACGCGGCCTTGACCAGCTCGCTGACACCGCCGCAGAGCACGGCTTGCTCTCCGAAGAGGTCGGTTTCCGTCTCCTCGGCGAAAGTGGTCTCCAGCACGCCGGCGCGCGTGCAACCCAGACCGCGGCCGTAGGACAGAGCGTTGGCCAAGGCCTGACCGGAGGCATCCTGGTGGATGGCCACCAGGCCGGGTACGCCCGAACCCTCCGTGAAGACTTCGCGCACGCGATGGCCCGGCGCCTTGGGCGCCACCATCGACACATCGACATGCGCGGGAGGCACGATCTGACCAAACCGAATGTTGAATCCATGGGCGAACATCAGCGTGTCGCCGGGATTGAGGCCCTGCTGGATTTCCTCCTTGTAGATCTGACCCTGGACCTGGTCCGGCAGCAAGACCATCGTGATATCGGCCGATGCCGTGGCATCGGCCGTGGTCATGACCTCCAACCCGTCCGCCTCGGCCTTGGCCCGACTGCGGCTGCCCTCATACAGGCCCACAACCACGGACATCCCGGAATCGTGCAGGTTCAGGGCATGGGCATGCCCCTGGCTGCCGTAACCAAGGATGGCGATGCGCTTGTCCTTGATCAGGTCCGGGTCCGCTTGGTTTTCGTAGTAGATCGTGGCCATGGGGTAAAGGGTCTCCTTGCCGGTTGGGATGGGTTGGGAATCACGTATGGATCAATTGGCCGGAATCGCCTCGGGCCGTCCTGGCGCAAGCGGGGTGTAGTCAAACACCTCCGCCCTGCCAGGTGTCGCCGGCCGGTTCGAGGACCGGTTCCGATTCGACGTTGGCCACGGCGCTGCGCACGATGGCCACCGGTCCGGTGCGGACCATCTCCAGCAGGTGGTAGTCGCGCAGAAGACCGATGAGCGAGTCGATCTTCTCCTGGCGGCCCACGATCTGGATCAGCATGTCGGTACGCGAAATGTCCTCCACCGTGGCCCGGAACACTTGAATCAGGTCAAGGACCTGACGTCGTTCTTCGGGGCCCACCGCCACGCGTACAAGGGCCAGTTCCCGCTTGACGATCGCCTCTTGCACAAAGCTTTCGACTCGGGTGACGTCCACCAGCTTAATCAGCTGGCTGCGCACCTGCTCCAGGGTCCGGTCGTCGCCGTTGACTTCGAAGGTCATGCGCGAAATGCCCGTTTCCTCGCTGGCACTGACCTGCAGGCTGTCGATGTTGAAGTTGCGCCGACTCAGCAGGCCGGTCACCCGGTTCAGAACGCCGGGACGGTCCCGCATCCAGGCCGCCAGAATGTGTTTCATCGATGCCGCTCCGCGGTGGATGGGTGAGCAAATCGGATCAGAAGGCCGGCACCACACCGCCGTGGTCCTGCACGATGTGCGGCCGGCGGATGAGTTCGTCCACGGCGGCGCCGGGCGCCACCATCGGATACACATTGACCTCTTCCTTGACCTGGAAGTCGATCAGGTACGGGCCATCCGTGGTGTTGGCCGCGCGCACGGCTTCGGCCACCTGTCCGGGTTCCTCCACCTTGGAGGCCGGTATCCCGTAGGCGGCCGCCAGCATCACATAGTCAGGAGACAGGACCGGCGTGCCCACATAGCGCTTGTCGTGGAAGAATTGCTGCCACTGGCGCACCATGCCGAGAAAGCCGTTGTTGATGATGGCAATCTTGACCGGCAACTTCTCCTGCTGAATCGTGGCCAGTTCCTGCATCGTCATCTGGAAACCGCCGTCGCCCACGATGGCCCACACCAGCTTGTCGGGCCGGGCCATTTGGGCCCCCATGGCCGCCGGCACTCCGTACCCCATGGTCCCCAAGCCGCCGCTGGTCAGGAGCTGACCGGCCCGTTCATGCACAAAGTACTGGGACTCCCACATCTGGTGCTGGCCAACGTCGGTGGCCACCAGCACGTCACCGGGATCCCGCAGGTTGGTGGTCTCCGACCAGATCTGCCGCATGATGAACGGCGGCACCAGTTCGTCCAGTTCGAAGGTGAGGATGTCCTTGCTGGCACTGCTGAGCTTGCGGTCGGTGAGCGAGGCCAGCCACTCCGTGTGCGTGTTGGGATGGACGAGCGGCTCCAGGGCCGGCAGCGTTTCCGCCAGGTCCCCGACGACGGCGACATCCGGCTGCACATTCTTACCCACTTCGGCCTTGTCGAGTTCGAAGTGCACCACGGACGCCTGCTTGGCGAAGCGGTCCAGGCGGCCTGTGATGCGGTCGTCGAAGCGCATGCCCAGCGCGATCAGGACATCGCAGGCCTGGACCGCCTCGTTGGCGTAGGCTTCGCCGTGCATGCCGCCCATGCCCAGGCTGAGGGGATGGGTTTCCGTGATGTTGCCAGTACCCAGCAGGGTGGTTACGACCGGGATTTCGGCTTTCTCCACAATCCGCAGCAGCACGTCCGACATCCCGGCCAGATGGATACCGTGTCCGGCCATGATCAGCGGCGCCTCGGCGGCGTTGATCAAATCGGCCGCGTCGGCCAGCGCGTCCTGCCAAGCAGCAGGGTAGGGATTAAAGCCGGGCAGCTTCACTTCCATATCGTAGCGAAATTCGCCCTCCGCGATCTGCACGTCCTTGCACACGTCCACGAGCACCGGCCCGGGACGCCCCTTCCGGGCAATGTAAAACGCCTCCTTCATGACCATCGGCAGGTCGGCCACGTCGGTGACAAGGTAGTTGTGCTTGCAGACGGGTTGGGTCACGCCCACAATGTCCGCCTCCTGGAAGGCATCGGTGCCCAGCAGTGGCGAAGGCACCTGGCCCGTGATGCACACGATGGGCACGCTGTCCATCTGAGCGGTCGCAATGCCGGTGACGAGATTGGTCGCGCCGGGGCCGCTGGTCGCCACGCACACCCCCACCTCACCCGTGGCCCTGGCATAGCCGTCCGCCATGTGGGCCGCACATTGTTCGTGCCGCACCAACACATGATGCAAGAGCCCTTCAGCTTCGTATATCGCCAGCGCGTCGTATGCCGGCAAAATGGCGCCGCCGGGATGGCCGAACAGAATGGAGACCCCCTCGGTTACGCAAGCATCCCAGATCATCTCCGACCCGGTTATGCGGCGCGGCGGCGCTGTAGTCCTGAAATGATCGGGGGGAAAGTGCATCTTTAGGCTCCGGTCTCGGTGGGTGGACTCTGCGCGGTTGGTTTTCGGTTAAACTTAGGCTGGACCAGGGCAAAAAAAATCCTTCCCGGTGGGAAGGATTGACGGCTTTGCCTGTCTAGCTCGCCCTGGTCGGCTCGCCTCTATCCCTCACCACACAGGTGCGGCCGCAGGACGACGAGGTCGACCTGCGCGTCAGGCAACAACAAGAACGACGAATGCGGTAGTGCAGTCATGCCCCATTGTAGGCCACCCCGGCGCAGGAAGTCAATTCAAGAAAAGGCCCTACATCGGAATCCGCGCCGGATAACACGCGCAACCGATCCGTTCCCGGCCCGGCCGAACCTCAAACCCACCAAGCACCTCACATCTGATCAATCCCTGTCATGACTGTCAGTCCTCCCCCTCCCGCATCCACCGGGGTTGTGAACGAACCCCTGGTCCAACTGCCTCCGAAATCCCACCCGGACGGCGCGTCGGCATTGAACGGGCACGCCGGTGCGGCCGTCGTGCCACCGACGGACACGTTTTTCCTGGAGCGGGACGTGTCCGGTCGCTCGGTGGAGGATCTGTGTACGGCGCCCGAAATCTACAACCGCGAGCTAAGTTGGCTCGACTTCAACTGGCGGGTCCTGCACGAGGCACAGGACCCGCGCAATCCGCTGGTGGAACGCCTCAAGTTCCTCGGCATCACCGGTTCGAACCTCGACGAGTTCATCCGCAAACGGGTCGGCGGCCTGCAGCGGCAGCGGGCTGCAGGTGTGGCCAACCTGCGGCTGCAGGGATGGACGCCGGAACACCAGCTGAACCTGATTGGCAAGGTCATTGATATTTTTCGCAACCAGCAGGACGAGTGCCTCCTGCAGGACCTCCTGCCCAAGCTGGCCGACGAGGGCATCCGCCTGCTGGGCTATGACGACTTGTCCGAGAGCCAGGTGGCCGATCTCCGCAACCTGTTCCTGCAGGACTTGTTTCCCCTGCTGACGCCGTTGGCCTACGACCCGGGCCATCCCTTCCCGTTCATCAGTAACCTGAGCCTCAATCTGGCGGTCGAGGTGCGCGACCCGCGCACCGGTGATGTGCGACTGGCCCGCCTCAAGGCCCCCACCGATCGGCACCGCTGGATCCCGGTGGGGCCCCCCAACCATTTTGTGTCGCTGGTGAACGTCCTGCTCAACAACCTGGACACGCTGTTCCGAGGGATGGAAGTAGTCGATGCCTATCCGTTCCGCATCACGCGCAACGCCACCTTGGTGCGCAACGAGGACGAGGCGGACGACCTGGTCGAGATGATCAGCGATGAACTGCAGCAGCGGCGATTTGCGCCCGTGGTGCAGCTGGAGGTGTCGGACCGCATGCCGCGCCGGGTGCTGGGGGTCCTGTTGCGCGAATTCGGGCTGCGCGACCAGGATGTGTACCGCGTCAAGGGAGTCCTGGACGTGGCTGAGTTGTTCAACCTTGCCAACCTGATCGAGCGCCAGGAACTGAAGTTCCCGCCGTTCCGGCCCCAGATTCCCTCCGGTTTCGCTGCACTCTCGCCGGACACGTCTCCGGACGACATGTTCCGGTTGCTGAGCAAGGGCGATCGGCTTCTGCACCACCCCTACCAGTCATTCGCCCGCACAACGCAGGAGGTGATTCTGGCGGCGACCCGCGATCCCAAGGTGCTGGCCATCAAGCATACGATGTACCGGACATCGGACGATTCGGCCATCGTGGCGGCGCTGGCCGCCGCGGCCGGGGCCGGCAAGCAGGTGGCGGTGTTGGTGGAGGTCAAGGCCCGTTTCGACGAGGAACTGAATATCCACCACTCCAAGCGCCTCGAGGAAGCGGGATGCCATGTGGCCTATGGACTGGTGGGTCTGAAGACCCACTCCAAGGTCACGCTGATTGTGCGCCAGGAGCGGAACGGCCTGCGCAGCTACGCGCACATCGGCACGGGCAACTACAACGCCAAGACCGCCAACGTGTACACCGACTACAGTCTGCTGACCACGAACGAGGACATCGTCAGCGACGTGATGCACCTGTTCAACTATCTGACCGGCTACGGCCAGAGCCTGGAATACAAGCACCTGCTGGTAGCGCCCATCAACATGCGCGACCGGTTCATCAAGATGCTCGAGCGGGAAATCGAGCACTGCGGTCGGACGGGCGAGGGTCACGTCGTAGCCAAGGTCAACGGCCTGGACGACCCGCGGCTTTGCGAGGCCCTGTATGCCGCCAGCCAAGCCGGAGTTCGCATCGACTTGATTGTACGAGGCATCTGCCGCATCCGGCCCGGCATCCCGGAGATCAGTGAAAACATCACCGTACTTAGCCTGGTCGGCCGATTCCTGGAGCACAGCCGCATCTTCTACTTCGCCAACGACGGGGAGCCGGAATGCTACATCGGCAGCGCGGACTGGATGCAGCGCAACCTGGACAACCGTGTCGAGGTCATCGTGCCCCTGCTGGACCCGAAGCTGCGCGACGAGGTACGCGACATGCTGGCGTTGTGCGTCCATGATCAGCGCAACGCGTGGGAGATGCGTTCGGACGGGAGCTACGTGCAGCGGCTGCCGGCCGCGCTGGCAGAGGATTCCCCGGAGGCGGAAGCCAACGCCGTGAAGGGCGCCCAGCTCACCCTGATGATGCAGGCCAACCAGCACTCGCTCTACTGAGCCGGGCCGGGAAGCCCCTTCTCAAAACCCACCCGCGATCGGAAGCGGTTCCGGCCGACTGCAGGTGGTGGTCGTGTCCAGATGCCTGCCGAGAGCACTGGACTCCCTGAATAGTTCCATGACCTCCAGCACGTGATGGGCAAGGTCGCCGCTGGCCCGGTGGGGACGGTCGTGGGTCAGGGCATGCGCCATGTCAGCCAAACCGATGCCCCTCAACACTTGGTCGCTGTGGGTCAGGGGCACTTCGGTCCATTCGCGGTTGCGGAAGATCCCGGCCAGATGCGTCACTGGCCCCTGGAAGGTATTGGGGTCGGGAACACCCAGGGAGCCCTCGGTTCCATACACCTCAATCCGGGGCAAGGCGCCACCCCAGACATCGAAGCTCTGGATAATCGTCCCGATGGCGCCGGAATGGAATTCCACGGTGCCGGCATAGTGGGTGGGCACTTCGGGACGGATCACCTTGCCGGCTAGGGGCTGGCTGGTAATCGTGCGCTCCGGAAAGGTGATCCGGGTCATGCCACTGACCTTGCGAATCGGCCCCATCAGGTTGACCAGGGCCGTCAGGTAGTACGGCCCCATGTCCAGCATGGGGCCACCTCCGGCCTCGTAGTAGAACTCCGGTGCCGGATGCCAAGCCTCGTGCCCGTGGCTCAACATGAAGGCGGTGGCCGCCACCGGTTTCCCGATCATCCCTTGATCGATGGCATGCCGTGCGGTTTGCTGTCCACCGCCCAGAAACGTGTCGGGTGCACAGCCCAGCCGCAGGCTATTGATCGCGGCCGCCTCCACCACCGCCCTGCCCTGGCCCCGGTCGACGGCCAGGGGTTTTTCGCTATAGGCATGCTTGCCGGCCTCCAAGGCCTTGATGTCCACCTCGGCATGCGCCTTGGGAATGGTGAGGTTGAGAACGATGTCGATGTCGGACCAGTCCAGGAGATCGTCCACCGTCAGGGCCGGACAGCCAATTTCCGCAGCCAGGGCCGCGGCCGCCTCCGGGTTCAGGTCCGCCACGGCCGCGATGGCAACATGATCAAAGGGTGCCAGGCCCTTCACGTAGGCACGGCTGATAACGCCGCAACCGACAATCCCAACCTGCCAAACCTTCATCGTCCAATCCCCCTTGGCTGCGGTGGGCAGCATTCTCAGTGCGTGGGTTCCCCTGCACCGGTCTCCAACCAGGTCAGATCCGCGGGGGTCAGCTCGAAGTCCAGCGATCGCAGGTTGTCCTTCCATTCGGCGGGCGAGTTGCAGCCGATCAGGGCGAAGAGATTGAGGGGCTGAGACAGCACGTAGGAGACGGCCACCTGCGCCGATGTCAAGCCATGGCGGACTCCCATCGCCGCGGCCCGGTCCAGGCGCCGGAAGTTCTCATCCGAGGCATAGGACCGGATGCAGGTGGCGTGGTGGTAGCCCTCGAAGCCGTCCAGGTTGTCCCGCGTGTAGATCCCGGTAAAGAAACCCATGGCCAGGCTCGACCAGGTGAAGACCGGCATCTGTGTTTCGCGATACCAAGCCCGCGCTTCCGCGCCCTTGCGTCCTGAAATTGTCAGGCAATCGCGCCAGGGCTCCTCCACCTGTTCCGCCATGCTGAAGTTCGGGCTGCTGGCCACGAAGGGGGCGCATCCATTTGCAGCGGCATAGGTGTTGGCTTCCCTGATTCGTTCGGGGCTCCAGTTCGAACCACCGTACGCCAGGATCTTGCCTTCCCGGCGGTGTTGTTCAAGTCGTTCGACCAGGGGCCCCACCGGCAGTGCGGGATCGTCCCGATGCAGCAGGTACAGATCGATGTGGTCGGTCCGCAGACGGGCCAGCGAGTCGTGCAAATCGCTGCTCAGATCGTACGGGGTGACCCGGTCGCGGTCCTGGTTGAAGTGGCACCCCTTGGTGAGCACAAGGATTTCGTCCCGTATACCCCTGGACTCCATCCACAGTCCCAAGGCCCGTTCCGACCCGCCGCCACCATAACCATGGGCGGAGTCGACCGCATTGCACCCCAGTTCGTAGAGACTGTCCATCAACTCGATGCCAGCCTCCCGGTTACCGTCGTGCAGCATTATCGTGCCCTGCACAATGCGGCCAATCCGCTTTTCACAACCCGGAATTTGTCCGTATTTCACGCGAGAAGTTCCTGTTGGCTTGGAACGGGCGAGACCCGCAAAAGAAGGCCGTATCTATTCCATCGGATAGCGCAGGCCCCACTGGGCACGGATGGTGTCCAGCGTGGTCATAACGCCCATCGTGTGGGACCAGGTCATGTCCGGGCTTTCCAGCAACCCGGCCTTGAGGCAGCGATTCACTTCCATGACTTCGTGGGCAAACCCCTTGCCAATGAGGCCCGGTTCCACCCGGTGCCAGTCCTCGCCGTCCACCTTGAGGTGGAAATGGTCGGTCAGCCACCAGGGTGTCGGCATCCGGATTTCGCCGCCTGATCCGAACAACAGGCACTCCTGCGGGGTGTTGTCGCGGATTGAGGAATAGCAGATTGCCAGGCCACCGTCCGAATATCCCAGCAGTATCCCGCTGCGTTCGTCGATGCCGCCCTCCAAGTGTCCCAGGGTCTCAATCCTGACGGGCGAACCGCCGAACAGGTAGGCCGCGAACGACACCGGGTACATGCCAATGTCAAGGAGAGCGCCGCCACCCAGAGCAGGTTCAGTCAGGCGCGATCGGGCACTTCGGGCACCCCTGAACCCGAAGTCCCCCACCATCATCGTCAGTTGGCCAATCACGCCGTCGTCGATCATGCGCTTGATCTCGCGCGGCACCGGCAGATATCGGGTCCACATGGCCTCCATTAGGAACACTTTGCGCCGCCGGGCCACGGCGATGATTTCGGCCGCCTCCGCAACATTGATGGCAAACGGCTTTTCGCACAGGACCGGCTTGCCGGCCTCCAGGGCCAGGATGCTGTGTTCCCGGTGCAGGTTGTGCGGAGTTGCAATGTAGATAACGTCGATGTCCGGATCCTGCACCAACTCCTCGTAGGTCGCGTATTGGCGCGGGACGCCGAACCGTTCCGCCAGGGCCTGCCTCCGGTCGGCAGTGCGCGAACCGACCGCCAGCAACTCCGCATCGTCCACCTGCATCAGGCCCTCGCCCAGCCGGTTGGCAATGCTGCCCGCGCCCAGGAATCCCCAACTCACCTTGTCCATGCCCCGATCTCCCAAGTCGTCAATGGTTTGCACCCCTATCCCAGCATAGGCCGCGCCACCCGATTTCATAGGGTTTCAGCACTTCAAAGTCGCTTGCGACATGTCCCGCCCTGGTCGGGAACCGGGTGACAGCGAACCTTGGCAGCGCGGATCCACCTGCATGCCATACTGTTCCTGTCGGTGCTGACCGGGCAGGGCCTGTCGGAAAAGGCTGTGCCTATTCCATCGGGTAGCGCAGACCCAACTGGGCACGGATGGTGTCCAAGGTGGCCATAACCCCCATGGTATGGGACCAGGTCATGCCTGGGCTCTCCAGCAACCCGGCCTTGAGGCAACGGTTCACTTCCATGACTTCGTGTGCAAACCCCTTGCCGATGAGGCCCGGCTCCACCCGGTGCCAGTCCTTGCCGTCCACCTTGAGGTGGAAGTGGTCGGTCAGCCACCAGGGTGTCGGCATCCGGATCTCGCCGCCCGACCCGAACAACAGGCATTCCTGCGGGGTATTGTCGCGGATTGACGAGTAGCCAATCGCCAAGCCGCCATCCGGATAGCCCAGCAGGACTCCGCTGCGTTCGTCGATTCCGTCCGCCAAGTGACCCAGGGTTTCAATCCTGACGGGCGATCCGCCGAACAGGTAGGCCGCGAACGACACCGGGTAGACGCCGACCTCAATCAGGGCGCCGCCGCCCAGGGCCGGATCGGTCATGCGCGATGGGGTGCTGCGGGAAGCCCTGAACCCGAAGTCTCCCACCATCATCGTCAGTTGGCCGATCACGCCGTCGTCGACCATGCGCTTGATCTCGCGCGGTGCCGGCAGGTACCGGGTCCACATGGCTTCCATCAGGAACAGGTTGCGTCGCCGGGCCACGGCGATGACTTCGGCGGCCTCCGCAACATTGATGGCGAACGGTTTCTCGCACAGGACCGGCTTGCCGGCCTCCAGGGCCAAGATGCTGTGTTCCCTGTGCAGGCTGTGTGGGGTCGTAACGTAGACAATGTCGATGTCCGGGTCCTGCACCAACTCCTCGTAGGTCGCGTATTGGCGCGGGACGCCGAACCGCTCTGCCAAGGCCTGCCTCCGATCGTCGGTGAGCGAACCCACCGCCAACAGTTCCGCATCGGCCACCTGCATCAGCCCCTCGGCCAGGCGATTGGCGATGCTGCCCGCGCCCAGGAACCCCCACCGCACCTTGTCCATAGTCCGGTTTTCCTTGGCGTCAATGACTCGCGCCACCGGCCCAGCACAGGCCGCGCCGCACAATTTCCCGGGCTTCCGGCACTTCAAAGTCGCTGGCGACATGTCCCAGCGAACAGTAGAACACGCGCCCCCGGCCGTACATCCGCTTCCACGCCACCGGCATCACCGTCCCGTTGACCCAGGGTGCCACTTCGGTCTGGAACTGGGTGGTGGCAAGCACCTGGTTGCCCGGGTCCACATGCATGTAATACTGCTCCGAATGCATGTCGAAGTCCGGTAGGCCCTTGGTAATCGGGTCCATATGGTTGGTAATGTTCACCCGGTAGTCGATGATGTTGCCGGGATGGGCCACCCACTGGCCTCCGGTCATCCACTGATATTCCGTGTTCAGTCGGAAGGCATCACACATGCCGCCATGCCACCCCCCGAAGTTGACTCCGCCGCGGACCGCGTCGAGCAAGCCGGCTTCCTGTTCACGTCCGAGTTCGGACATGGTCCACGTAGACACGACCAGGTCCAGGCCCTGCATGTACTCAGTGTCGCAGTAGCGATCCAGGTCATGCACGATGTCCACCTTGAACCCTGCTGCCTCAAGGAGGGGGGCAAAGATGTGCGTGGTCTGTTCGGGGTCGTGGCCTTCCCAGCCGCCCCAGTTCATCAACACCTTCTTTTCAGCCATAATTTTTCTCCCGTTGGGCAAATTGGAATCTGCATCGAAACCTTTTCCGCTCAGCGCTGAAGGGCACCGCCGCCGGAAGCCACCAATTGCTCGACCTCGGCCCTGTGGGTGACCAGCATGTCGCCGTGCTGGGTCAGAGTCATGGCAGCCATGACCGAACCGAAGCGCAAGCCCATTTCCACGTCCTGGTTCAACAGGCCATGCAGCACGCCGGCAGCCAGGGCATCGCCCGCGCCCAGCCGATCCACCACCTGCACGGGTACCACATCCCGTCTGAAAACGACGCCAGCATGCCGAACGTAGGTGGCCTCCGTGCCGCAGGACATGACAACCGTATCCCCGGCCGCCAGGTCTGCCAGTGCTTCAAGTTGCGCTTCCGGTGCGCCTTGAAGCCCCAGGACCGTCTCGGCATCCGCCTGTCCGCAGAACAGAATATCCGCCATGCTCAACATGGGCTGGAGCGTGGTGCGGGCCTCGGCCGCGGTCCACAACTTGGATCGGAAGTTGAGATCGAAACTGACCATCACCCCCCGGGCGCGGGCCTCCGCCAGTGCCGTTCGGGTCACGTCAAGGCAACTCGGGGACACGGCCGGGGTGATGCCGCTGATGTGGAAAATCGACGTATCCATTAGCCGGTCCCAGTTCACCTGGTCCGGCCGCAGCCGGCTTGCACACGAAGCAGCCCGGTCGTAAATCACATCCACGTTGCGCGGCGGCTCGGCATTCTCCAGGAAATAAAGCCCGGTTCGCCCTTCGTCGCTCCACACCATACACGAAAGATCAACTCCGGCTTGCCGCAGGTGATTGGCCACCAGGCGACCGGTGGCTCCGACCGGCAGGCCGCTGCACCAGGCGGTACGGTACCCAAGCCGGGCCAGGGCCACCAAGGTATTGGCCTCCGCCCCTCCGGGATGCACATCAAGCTGCCGCGCGGTTTCCAAGTGGCTGCCGGCAGGTACACTGAGGCGCAGCATTACTTCGCCCAGTCCGGTTACGTCATACAGAGACATGTATTCGCCTGCTTGGAAATCCGAGACGGCAGCCTGGCAGCGCCGGGTCCGGACACTAGCCGCGCCCGTCCCGCCGAAACCCGGTCCTCGCCGTGATCGGGCCTATATCTTGGCATACCGGGCGGCTGCATTCCATAGTGGCAGATGCACTTGTCCGGCTCCCGTCCCGCCGTCGGCAAGTGCAGTCCGGATGACACCCCGCCGGCGCTCCGCATGCAGTTGACCAAGTTGCACAACGGCCTGTCGGCCTATCAATTCGAACTGCTGGCGGACTGGCCTGTGGAAGCATGCGTCAGCACGCGCACAGGCGGCGTCAGCGAACCCCCGTTCGACTCGCTGAACTTCAGCACGCGCCGAGGTGATTCTGAGGTTGCGGTCGGCGCCAACATCGAGCGTTTCAGCCAGGCATGCGGATTCCGCCGGAAAGATCTGGTATGGGCCGGGCAAATTCGATCCGATGCCGTCCGCGAGGCCACGGATGTCCACCGCGGCACGCGCCTCGCGGGGACGGATGGATTGGTGACTTCCGAAGTTCGCCTGCCCTTAATGACCCTGTATGCGGACTGTGTGCCCATCGTGATCTACGACACCATGCACCACCGACTGGGGGTGGCCCATGCCGGCTGGCAGGGAACGGTCAAGCGCATTGCCGAACGGTTGCTCCAACTGCTCGGCCGTCGGTACGGGACCGTCCCGGCCGACTGCGTGGCCGGTCTGGGTCCCAGCATCGGCCCAGACAGCTACGAAATTGGCGACGACGTAATCCAACTGGTCCGAACCACCCAGGACGATGCCGCCTCCCTGCTCCGGCCATCCGCGCGCGCGGGCAGGGCGTACTTTGACCTGTGGGAGGCCAACCGCCGACAACTCGCGGCCGGGGGCGTGCCCGGCGACAGAATCGAGGTCAGCGGTTTGGACACGGCTGCCCTGCCGGATGAGTTTTTTTCCCATCGGGCTGCACGAGGCCGTTGCGGATTGTTCGGCATGCTTTGCTGGCTTGAACCTCAATCCCACCGGCTCCATGGGAACCGCGGGATTTCCTTGTGATGAACAACGGCCAACTCCGAGAGCATCTGCAATCCAGGGTCGATGCAGTCCGGGAGCGGCTGGCCCGCGCGGCCGAGGCTTCCGGCAGGCGCGCCGAGGACGTGACACTGGTAGCGGCCTGCAAAACCCAGCCCGATGCCATGGTCGCAGCCGCGTTCGACTGCGGCGTGCGCCACTTCGGAGAGAACCGCCCGGAGGAACTGGCCCGTCGGCACCGGGTTCCGGATCTGGCCGGGCGTCCAATCCACTGGCATTTGATTGGTCCGCTACAAAGCCGCAAGCTCAAACTGCTGCCACCGAATCTGACCCTGATTCAAAGCGTGGATCGTCTCAAGACGGCACGCCTGTTGGCCAACACAGGCCTGCGCACCGAGACTCCCGTACCGATCCTGCTCCAAGTCAATCCGGCCGGCGAAGCGTCCAAACAAGGGGTCGCGCTCGGCGCGGCGCTACCCATGGCCGAAGCCATCTCGCAGATGGAAGGCCTGACCCCGCGCGGCCTGATGGCCATGACCCCCCTGGACGCCGGCGAATCCGAACTGCGAACCCTGTTTGCCGCGGTCCGTGCGGAACTCCAGCGGATTCAAACCAGCCTTGTCGTTCCGGGATGGACCGAACTCTCGATGGGCATGAGTCAGGACTTCGAGCCAGCGGTGCAGGAGGGTGCTACAATCGTCCGCATTGGCACTTCCCTGTTCGGTCCCAGAGCTGGCTGAACAGTTCCTGCGGACTGCTCCCCGATGGCATCAGAACGGCGAATCCTCATCATTGGAGGAGGGGCAATGGGCAGTGCCCTGCTGCGCGGCGTGCTGCAGAAGGGACTGTACCAGCCCGACGAGATCGAAGTGGCCGAACCGGTGCCGGCCTTGCAGGCCGCGCTGGCGTCGGAGTTCGGCGTGGCCGTCAATGCCCTGGAACGCACCGGTTCCTGGTCTCACGAACTGGCTCTTGTGTGCCTGAAGCCGCAGGTGTTCGGGTCCGCGATGCAAAGGTTTCGCGAGGACCGATCCCTGGACATTGGCCTGTACGTGTCCATCATGGCCGGAGTTTCACTGCATTCCCTGCAACTCGCTGCGGGGACCGGCAGCGTGATTAGGGCCATGCCCAATACACCGGCCCAGGTTCTGACGGGCATGACGATGTGGACGGCCACAAGCGGGGTTTCGCAAGCCCAGCGCGAGTCTGCCCGGGCCATATTTGCGGCGGTAGGGGAGGAGCTATACACCGACCATGAAGCAGACTTGGATCGGGCGACGGCCATCAATGGTTCGGGCCCGGGCTACCTGTTTCTGGTGCTGGAAGCCATGATTGATGCCGGCGTCCACATTGGCCTGAGTCGGGACGCAGCCGCCAAGCTGGCCACGCAGACATTGTTGGGCTCGGGCGAACTGGCCAAGCAAATGGCCGACATCCATCCTGCGGAACTGCGCAACCGCGTAACCTCCCCGGGCGGCACCACGGCCGCAGGGATCCAGCAACTTGAACTTGCAGGTTTGCGAGGGGTAATTGCGTCCGCGATCGAGTCGGCTTGGAAGCGGAGTGTGGAACTGGGCGGTTAACCGCTGCCGCCACTCATCTTCGACTAACCCGATACCATTCGCATGGCTCTCCTGATCACCGTCCTCCAAATCTATTCCTTCCTGATCTTCATCAGGATCATGCTGACTTGGATTCCCAACCTAGACCACTCCCTTGCACCCGTCCAGCTGCTGTGCCGGCTCACCGATCCGGTGCTCGACCTGGCGCGGCGGTACATCCCTCCCCTGGGTATGATCGACGTTTCCTCAGCGGTGGTGCTGCTGGTCCTGATGTTTGTGGTCCGGGCCCTGGCATCCCTGTAGCGTCTCAAGCGAAACCGCCCGGTCCGCTTCACGCGTCCAGTCTCGGAACCACGCTCCGGCTTCGCCTTACGGACTTGCCACAGAGGCAATGGAGCGCGCAACCGGCCACACGGCGGCAGATCCGGTCCAACGGCACCTGGCGACCTTTGAAAGGCTGAGGGTGCATGAATGTCTGATCGAACAAATGGCCGCCATCGCGCTGCTGGACCTGTTTCTCTATTCCGACCAGCCCATGCCGACCGCAGCTGTCCTTGACGTGGGGCCTCGCCGTGACCCTCTACTACATCGGGGCGCTGTTCGTGGCCACGGCCTCGGTGTTCGCCGCACTGCCTTTGATCTGGTCCGCAGAAGCACCAGGCACCGGATGAGGGGCGACCGGCAGGGGTGAACGCGGCTGTGTTGACCGCGAATTCCCGTGGACTGTGGTACCTATTGGCCTGGACAGGAGGCGGCGACCCGGTGCACGGAGTCCCCGTCCAACACTGCATGGGTACGGTTGGCCAACACAGTCCGGTCGGCGGCGGACACCACAACCCCACCGGCAAGGCCGAAGGCGCCGGCCGCCACGGAAACTCCGTCCGCATCGGCATCGCAGACCGCGACCGTGTAGGCAAACTTCAGTGTGTCCGTTCCCGATCCCTCAGTGTAGACAAGTTGGCGTTCCGCACTGCCCACAGTCAGCGTGACCATCGGCCGGCGTGAAACATACACCGGCTGATCGAAATCAACTTCCAGGGAAATCACCTCGGCATCCGCGTATCCCTGAGGGTCCGCAGGTTCCGAATCAAACCGCAAGGATGCGATGGCGGGCACGGAGTCGCCTTCCCCGCCCGGTCCGGCAACTGCCAGTGAAAACTCCCCGGACACCGCATATCCGTAGCTGTTGCGCACGGTATAGACGTACTCGACTTCGGGTTCCGCACCTGCAGGTGTTCCCACGAGCGATCCGTTGTCCGAGTTGAAGGTCAGCCCAGATGGCAAAACGGCACTTGCGCAGGTTCCGTCCGCGACATCTATTTTCAGGCACAGTTCATAGGTATGGGGTCCGCAGTCTCCGGACATCCGCGGCATCGACAAGCCATCGTCGGCCACCAGGGTCCCCGCCCTCAAGACCAGATCGTCCACCGAGGACAGAAACCCTGGCGGCGATTGCACTGTGAAGGACACCTGTTGGGCATTGTCCGCTTGGCCCGTCTCAAGGTATCCACCCGACCCCAGTGCCTCCACCTGGGGCAGAACCTTGGCGTAATACGTTTGATCCACTACCAGGCCGGGAAAGCCGATATTCGGCTGGGTCACTTCAATTACGCCCGGGCGGCCGCGGCGCTTGGGGAAGGACTCCGCGTCCTGAGTCAGCAGCACAACCCAGGACACCGACCGTCCGAGAGCCGGCGGCGCGTCCCAGGTCAGGGCGGGGGATGCTTGGCACGCGCCGTCGTCAACCTTCACGCCGGTGACCCGCGGCACCAACGTGACATGCAGCGTTGCGGTCCCGAAGGCCCCTGGGTACCTTCCGTATTGATAGGCCGCGTACACATGGCTTCCGGTACTGTCCACGTCTCCGGCCTCGAACCGGAAGGGAGCATGATAGTCATCGTTGCCGCCGCATTCCCCGAAGGCATTGCAGACAATTCCGTCGTCGACCCCGCGGCGGGTTCCGTTCACCACCCCCACGGTGGTGGTGTCGAGCCCCGGATGCGCACTGTCTCCGCTCAGGAAGACCACCGCAGACTCCGCGCCGGCCGGAGACTGCCAGTGCAACTCAAGGCCGGGCGGGTCCGGTCTGCCCTGCACGGGAATTAGACACTTGTCCGAGGTAGCAATGTCGAACGTACCGGACAGGGACACCAATCCCGCGTCCAGAACACACCTGCGATCAACCATGTGGGCTGCGTCCGGTGCCAACGCGGGATGGGCCAGCACTGCCGCCTCCTCGGCCTGATTTTGGACGGTACCGCCGTTGAGGGCTATCGAACCGGCTTCCACGGCGACGCCGGCCATTGCGAGCTCCCCCGGAGCAATGGTGTACCCGAACACAAGGCGTGCACTGCCCGAACCCGACTGATAATTCGCTTGCCCAACGGTTTCGCCCAACTTTAGGTTGATGCTCGGCAAGCCTGTGACATACACCACTTGGTCGAACGTAACCGTGATCAGGATGGCATCGCCTTGCTCTCCGTACGTCCGGTCTGGTCCGGGTTGGGACGTGAAGGCAACCGAACCCACCACAGGAGCCGCTGCCCAGACAGCCGTGGGAAACATTGTGGCCAAGGCCACCACGGCCAACACCATCGCGCTCCATTTGAGGCCTGTGGGCAAGACCTTGATTTCAGCGAACGGGGAGTACGCCGAGCGCGCTGAACAGGTGGAAACTGGGGACGCGGGGGGATGAGCCAAGGTGAAGAACCCTCCAGAAGGGGGTGTTGGATGTGGCGTGTGTTTGGCGTGCCTCATATTGTAGAGGTTGAGCCGGGAACCTGAATGCCGCCGTAGCCAACCGGCTCTCACCCAACTGCCGGAACCCACTAGCAAGCCTGCTGTCCGTCGACCGGTTCTGCACCATTGTAGGAACCCTCGCCGTTTGTGCGACCGCCACCAATATCAACAAGATTGAAACAGTGCCCATCCTGACCTCGTTGCAGTGCTAAGCACGGGATGGGTGCTACAATAAGCGGAAGCCGCGGGTGCTACAACACCACACGGCTCCCTGACAGGCAGGTTGACGATGACAACCCGGACTGCCGACTCCCAATCTACCACTCCAGAACCAACCGCACGGCGCAACGAGCGGTACCGCGTGCGGTTCGACAGTGCGCGGCAGGCCGCGTTCTGCGCGCAGATTGCGGGAGCGAGCCGGTTCGTGTACAACCTGCAGCTGGCGATCTGCGAGTGGCACTACGAAGAATGGCTGTGCGCCAGGGAGTCGGATCCGGAGGCCAAGCGGCCCAACACCGCGGAATTCACGCTCAACAAGCGGTTCACGGTGATTCGCAATCGTCCGCAGGAAGAGTGGTTCCAGGCGTTCCTGCGTTCGGGGCAAGGGCAGCCCTACGCGGACCAGGATCTGTCCTGGTTGCGGGATCTTCCGTATGCTCCGGTACGGCATGCCGCCAAGTACCTTTCGGGTGCCTACACGCGGTTCTACAAGGCAGCCGCGGCCGCCCGCGAGTCGGGCAAGTCGTTGGGCCGGCGGAAGTCGGACGGCAAGCCCAAGTACTTTCCGCGCAGGAAGGTGAAGAACCGCAAGCCGGACGGGTTCACGATTCCCGGCGATGTGCGCATGGACGGCCACCGGTTGCGCGTGCCCGGAACCGGTTGGGTGCGGCTGGACAAGGACAATCCCCTGTACCTGGGCTGCGAAGCCAGGCAGGTGCGGGTCCTGAAAGAAGGCACCGAACAACATCCCAAGTGGTACGCGATCGTGTCCTACCAGGTGCCCGCGGAACTCCTGGCGGAACATGCCCGGACGGGAGCGTTGGGCGTGGACCGCAACGTGGGGCAGGCCACGGACAGCGAAGGCGAAGTGTACGAGGTGCCGGACGACCCGAAGCTGGACGCGCACATCAAGCGGAAGCAGCGCGGTGTCGAGAAGGCGCGGAGGCGATCCAGGGGATCCGGCAAGCCCATGTCCAACCGCGGGCGCCGGGTCTGCGGGCAACTGAAGAAGCTGCAACGCAGGAAGAAGAGGTGGCGGGAGAACGCCAACCACCAGGCGAGCCGCAAGCTGGCGGACTCGGCCCATACGGTGGTGCTGGAGGATCTGGACATTGCCAACATGACGAAGAGTGCCAAGGGCACGGCCGAGGAGCCCGGCCGGAATGTCAAGCAGAAGTCCGGGCTCAACCGCGAGATCCTCAGCACGGGCTGGGGTCAGCTGGAACGCAACCTGGGCTACAAGGCGGGCCGGGTCGTGAAGGTGGATCCCGCCTACACGTCCCAAACCTGCTCATCGTGCGGACACATCAGCAAGGAGAATCGCAGGACCCAGGCAACATTCAAGTGCGTGGCGTGTGGATACAAGGCAAACGCCGACCACAATGCCGCCCTCAACATCCTGGAGCGGGGTCTGGCTCTGCTCCCGAAGGCCCGCGGGAATGGGGCTTCTGCACGGCGAGATGCGTTCGATCCCTGGCCCTTGCCGCAGGCAAGGGCCAAATCGACATCTGCGACCCGTGAACAAGACATGCCGGACGACGCACCGGGGCCTCCAGGTCCCTGCGCTTGGTCAGGTATGTAATTCCCTTGCCTATACTCCTACACGTTATCGGGCTGGCGGACAGGCTCGCAATCCATCGACAGTTCATACCTCGCGGCCACGTGTTCAGATTGTTGAAGTGGGGATTCCAACTCCTCATTCTGTTCATCGTCGTGTCCTTTGCCGGACGCGGCTATGCGGCCCTGGCGGCCCGCAGCCAGGGGTTGCTCCCTTCCGATCCTGTTTCCTCGATGTTCCCTGAACCGCAGGCGGACCAGGTGCGCTTACGCGGTGTCAACCGCGACACCATCCAGCCCGGCGCGAACCTGCCCGGTACCGACCTGGTCCTGGTGGAAATCCGGGAATCCGATGCCGTATTTGCCAAACCCGGGGGCGAAACGGCCGTCCGCCGATTCGGAGACTCCGTGAAGTTCGACGGGCCGTGGGCCAATGTCTCCGGCACGGACTACAACGTGTCCGGCCGGATCATCCGCGTCAACCCTGGCGACGTGCACGTGGTGTCGGTGTACTCGATCACCATCTCCGACACCGCACCTGCACGCGCCCCCCTTGCCATGACACCCGGCACGCCGTACACGCTGGTGCTGCGGGCCCGCACGGATGCGCCAATCCGAGGCACCACCCTCCACTACCGCGGCCGCACCGACAACGGCGATGCCAGGGTCGACGGACTGGATGGCGACAGTTGGGGTCAGTTCTCCGCCATGGACAGCATTCGATGGTCGGGTCTCCTTAGGGAAGACCTGGCGGTCAGTTACAATATGCGCATCCTGTTCTATACCGATACAGATATCTATCTGGGGGGCACTGTCCAACTAACCCACCTTCCCTAGACATACGCACAACCTGCTCTCTTCTTCGACCGAGGCTGCTCCCATGACCACCATCAACACTGCCCTCGACGCAAACGTCAAAGCACGGGAACTGACAGGAACTGCCGCCGTGCCCGTAGCCGCGCGCCCCCTGCCGGCGGTCATTTCCTCCGACTACTACAACCTGACCGAGGCCGACGGGTGGCCTGTGGCCGGCCTTCTGGTATTGCTGGATCGCCAGCACACGCCGGTTAGGGCCGAGGTCCACCTGTATGACAACACCATGGGCCGGCGTCAGGATGCTGCCCTCCAGATCGCCTATCGCGTTCTGGAGGAGCAATACCGAGCACCCTCGGAAGAATCCGCGCGTCTTCCGGTGCGTATCATGCGCACGCGCCAGCAGTTGGACACAGTGGGCGTGCGGCTGGATATCGGCGAACCAATTCAGGATTCGCGTTTCGGTGCAGCAGGCATTGGGGGATGGAACAACGCGAGGACGCTGCTGGTCTTGTTGCTGGCACTGCTGCTCATTGGCGGGGTAGCCGGAGCTTTTGCCCTGAGGCAACGCTTCCCGGTCTCGCCCGTACCGGCCGGTGCGGACACCGCCGCCCCCGCACAATCGGATGTCACATCCGACCTGCTCCCGGCCGGAGCACCACCCGCACCAATTAACGAAACCTCCACGGCCACCGGCACCGTTGGCACGTCGCCGGTACCCGGTGTTGCGGCAACAAGCCAGGAGGCCACCGAATCCGTGCCGCCGGCAGCCGTCTCGGCCCCGGTCGCGGAACGGCCATCGCTGGAAGATTATGTCAATCCCTACCCGCCTCAGACCAACGATCTGCCACCCAGCACCGTAGCCCACCCGTTCACCTTGCTGGACCGGGCCAAGGTTGTGGTTGGGCACCTTGCATTCCAGACGGAACCCAATCCCGACACGGCATTTTCGTTCGCCTGGAAGGAAGCGGGCACACAGGTCACCATCGTGGGCGGCCCCGTGTGGCTGGAAGGCGACTCCGGAACCATTGAATGGTGGTTTGTAGCTACGGACGACGGCACCGAGGGTTGGATGGCCTCCAACGGCAGCACACAACGCTATCTCAGTCCGATCGAATGAGCCGTGCGACGGACCGATGCCGCCGGTCCGTCCTTGTCATTCGGTCAACCACGCAACACCGCCGCTGCCCAAGATCCACGGGCGAGCACCCTGGTCCCGGGCGGATGCCTCCAGGACCATCTGCAACTCGCGGCGAATCCCGGTCCGCGCCAGGTCGAGCCGGATGGTTGCACCTTCCAAATCTGGCTGGGTAAGCCTCAATTCAACCTGGACCTCGTTAACTTTGGGCCGTAGCGAAGTCACTGTTCCCCTGCACGGCAACCCCTGCCGGATATCGCCATGGCCGGACCGCAACACGGTCCGGGGCCGAATGAGCAGATGCGTGGCATTGGTCCCGCCTCGATCTCCCCCTGTGCCTGCCGCGGAGGTTGCCCACTCCCTGAGCCGCTGTCCCTCGGGTGTGTCCAGTGCAAAGATGTTGCCCATTCCCAGGTAACGTGCGCATGCCACTGTAGCCGGATTCGCCACGAGAGCGGACGGAGCGTCGATCCGATTCACGCGTCCCCCATGGACAAAGGCAACACGGTCGCCCATGAAGTAGGCTTCCTCCAGATCATGCGTCACGTGGACAGCCGTGATGGCCTGCGTTTCAAGGACGCTGCGCAACTGGGTCACAAGGTCCCCGCGCAGACGCTGATCCACGGACGACAGCGGCTCATCCAACAGCAGGAGATCGGGAGCCGGTGCCAGGCTGCGTGCCAGGGCAACCCGCTGGCTTTCCCCACCGCTCAATCCACGAACCGGCCGTTCCTCGTACCCGGCCAGGTCCACCAGTTCCAGCATCTCGTGTACTCGACGGCCCCGTTGATGGGACGGCCATTTCAGCATGCGTAGGCCGTACTCCACATTGCGCCTTACGGACAGGTGCGGAAACAGCACGTGGTCCTGAAAAACGTACCCGATGCGGCGGGCATGAACCGGAACACCATCCTGATCCCTGCCTCCCAGTCGCACGCAGCCGGAATCGGCCTGCATCAAACCCGCCAGGATTTGCAGGACCGTGGTCTTGCCGCAACCGCTGGCGCCCAATAGACACAGTATCTCGCCGCGCTCCTGCGCAAAACTCAAACCTTGCAGCACGGATTCCGTGTCGCCAAACGACTTCCAAAGATTGGTCACCTCCAGGTAGGCCACCGTCAAAACTCCCGGATGGCAACCGGCAATCGATCGAGGGCGAACATGGATGCACCGGTTACGGCCATCAGAACGACACTCATCGCCTGTGCCTGGCCCAGATTGGCCAGACCCGGGCGGCCCAACAAGCCGAAAATCATCAACGGCATGGTCGGGTGTTCCGGCCTGGCAATCAACAGGGAGGCCCCAAACTCCCCCATCGACACGGCGAAGGCAAATACCGACGCAACCGCGCAGGCAGGCAGAATCAGGGGAAGTTCCACCCGCCACCATGTCTGTCTTGGAGTTGCTCCAAGCACACCACTGGCTTGCCGCAGGCCCGGTTGGAGGCGGCGGAGAGCCGGCAGGATCACGCGCAACACGAGCGGAGATGCAATCAGGGCATGGGCTGCCGGAACCAACAGTGGCGATGTACGCAAGGGTCCCATGGAGATGATGTAACCCAGGCCCAGGGTCACGGCCGACGTACCCAGTGGCAACAGGAACACGGGATCCAGCCATCGGCCGGCCCGGCCCGGCATTAGGAACAGGGTGTAGGCCATGCCGATTCCCAGCACCAGGCTGATAACCATGGTCGCCAAGGCGTTGCGGACGGAGTTGCCAACGGCCTCCACGGGCGATGCGAGAAAAGCGCTGTCGGCGCGTCCCTGCAACAGACCGGCATAGTTCACCAGGTTCCATTCGGAGGTTCCGACCGAGAAGCTCTGGACGGTGAGGGCGGCCAACGGGGACACCAGGATCAAGGCTGCCACCGTACCCAGGCCGTCTCTAATCCAATGGCCCCGGGTACGGGGTTCGTCGTCGGCAAACTGCTCCGTCGCCTCGACCTTCTGGGGCACCGCGTGCAGCCGCTGCAGCCGCGTGTACAACGACATGGCCGTGAACGTAACCGCCAGCTGAACGAGGGCCAGAACAGCAGCAGCCGGCAAGTTGAAGTAACTGACGGCTTGTCTGTATATCGCGACTTCAAGCGTGCTGAAGCGCAGACCGCCCAGGATGAGGACCACGCCAAAGCTGCTGAAACAGAAGAGAAACACCAGCAGGGCCGACGAAACCGCCGCGGGCAGGACCAACGGGGCCTCCACCGTGACCAGCGTGCGCCAGGCCGTGGCGCCAAGAGTGCCGGCCGCATCGGCCAGTCGGCGGTCCTGCTGACTCCAGAAACCGGAGACAATCCGGACAACAACACTCGTGTTGTAGAACACGTGGGCCAGGATGATGATGCCGAAGGTGTGCATCAACTGGATGGGAGGCACTGACAGGTCGAACCAGCCCATCAGCCAACGATTCAGCAGCCCCGAAGGCCCCATCAGCGCCACGAAGGCACTGGCTGTGACCACCACCGGCATCACAAAGGGCACCGTCAGCAGGAGCCGGGCCACGGACTGCAGGCGCGAACCGTGATCGCGCAGCCACCAGGCCAGCGGCAAACCCGCCACCAGCGACGCGGCGGTCGATACGAGTGCCTGCCAGGTGGTGAAGCCGAGCACTGTTGCAAGGCTCCGCCAATCCGGCAGGACCGCCTGGCCTCCGCCAACCAGCCTGTCCGGCCCTAGGGCCGTGACCAAAATGCGGACCAACGGCAGAAAATAGAATGCTCCCAAAAAGATGAACGGCGGCAGGGCCCATACGAGAACCCGAAGCCGCCCGTTCATCAAACTTCGCTGTGTAACTGGATCAACCAATTTATGTCAAATCAACATTACAGAGGTCCATTCCTCGATCCATCGGCGGCGATTGGCGTCGATGTCCTCCGGAGCCATGGGAGCCGGATCGGCCGGCACTTCGGCAAACTGCTCAAACAGATCGGGCAAACCGGCAGCCTGATTGACGGGGTAGACAAACATGTTCAGGGGAATGTTCTCCTGAAATCGCACATCCAGCATGAAATCCACAAACGCCTTGGCCAAGTCAGGATGCTGGGTGCCTTGGAGGACTCCGACAAATTCAATCTGGCGGAACGTGGCCAACGGTAGGTTGAGGTTAACGCTTGCGGGTTCGGTGCGGCCGTCGGAGGCATACAACACGTCGGCCGGGGGACTGGTCGAGTAACTGACCACCAAGGGTCGGGACCCGGCCCCACCTGAGCCCACGGTGAAGTGATCAAAGTAGGCTTCGCTCCAGCCCCCTGTGACCAAAACATCATTCGCGAGCAGACCGGACCAGAAATCCAGCCACGCCGGTTCGCCGAAGTAGCTGACCGTGGCCAGCAGAAACGCCAGGCCAGGGGAGGATGTGGCCGGGTTCTGCACCACCAGCAGGCCTGCGTATTCGGGCTTGGTCAGGTCTTCGAGTCGTTCCGGCAGCGCAAGCCCCCGGTCGGCAAACCAAGCCTTGTCGGCATTCAGGTTGATATAGCCGAAGTCGACCGGCAGCAACCCGAATTCCGGATCCAGTTTCAGTTCATCCGCGATGCCGTCCAGCAGGGATGACTCGTGGGGGACGAAGAGGTCGTTTGCCAAGGCCCGACTCAGGAACGTGTTGTCCACGCCGAAGACCACATCGGCCAACGGAGCATCCTTGCTCAGAATCAGCTTGTTGAGCGTCTCACCGGCATCCCCGAGGGCCAGGTAGACAACATCCGCATCGTTGGCCTCCTCGAACTCGGTCAGCACATCCTCCGAAATGTTGAAGGAATCGTGACTGGCCAGCACCAGCGAGACCGGCTCCGCGGGAGGCGGTATGATCAGCGAACCTCCGGAAGGACTACAGGCAACGACCGCAGCCATTGCACACAACACCCCGAGCCAACGCAGGCCGGAGGTGAAAAGGTTGTGGATGTTCATGGTGGGAATCCCCATTGCAAACAAAAAACCTGCTCCGTTCCGGGCAGGTTTGCGTTTGGCTGGAATTCCCTCCCTACGCTGGCATTACCCAGATCAGGTTCAAAAGGGTCACTCGGCTGCCAGCCGAATTCTCAGTCCGTCGCATCGGACACCCCTGGAGCGACTACAGTATACCACCGACCTGATTCGGCACTGTTTCACTTTCGTTGAAA
>JAAXGZ010000002.1:95273-124238 GCA_012271135.1 Caldilineales bacterium
TTTCAACGAAAGTGAAACAGTGCCCCTGATTCGGACACCGGCAACCCGCAACGGAATGGGTTCAATCCAAGGAGGGCATCGATGCTTCGCAGGTCGGGCAACGCATCGGATCCGCCAATTCCTCCACGCCGTTCCGACACAAGGCAAACGTCACCTGAACGCGCTTTCGGAGGAAGCCCCGTTGAATCTCACCCTCCACATGCAGGTGATGACAGGTGGTGTCCCGCGTCAGACCGGGTACCGGACACGTACGGCACAGGCCTTCGTGCCACCCCGAACTGCCAAGCGGGCTAGCCTCCAGCATGCGACAGCCGCTGGTCTCCTGGCCGCGGTTGAAGTCGGAGTGGTAGTAAGGGCAGTCAATGCCGGCCAAACCAGACACCGCGTCGCGGATCAGACCGGAACTTCGGCTTGGGCCGTCTTGGCCCACAGCGGCCGGAACTTGTAGCAGTAGTGGACCTGTCCCTGCGGTCCGTCCTCCATCAGCTTGCGCGGCACCATTTCAACTTTCATGCCGATTTTGACCTCTTCGGCCTCGACATCTGTCAGCTGTGCCGTGAGCATGGGTCCCTCGTCGAGTTGGACCAACGCCACCACGTAAGGAGCTTGACTCTCGAAGCCTGCCGGAGGCTGGAACAGTGTGGTGTAGCTGAAGACCACGCCGGTGCCATTAAACTTGTGGGCCGGTCCGGCAGGCTGATCGCAATGCGGACACACGTCGCGCGGCGGGAAGATGTGCTTGTCGCAGGCAGGACACACTTCTCCAATCAGACTGTAACGCTGGTGCCGCGTGCGCCAGCTGCTGGGCACAAACATTTTCCCGTCCTCCCAATCCATCAACGTCGCACTGTCGTGGGCCGCATGGATTGTGGAGTGCCAAACCTGTCAAACACTGTCAGGAAGCAAATTGGGCAGGTTCTGACGGATTATTCGACCGTTCCAAGGTTGGGCGCACCCATCCGGCACCGACTTGCACCCAATCCGCCAACCTGCCAAAACCTATCAGGGCTGCTGCGGCCGCAGGTGTCCCGCCTCAGATGCCCAGAATGTGGGTAAAGACGCTGGCGCCGCTGCCGCCGATGTTTTGGATCATGCCCAGACCGGCGTTGGCAACCTGATTGGGTCCCGCCAGTCCTTGGAGCTGCTTAACCGCCTCGACTGCCTGATACACACCTGTCGCCCCCACAGGGTGGCCGCGGCTTTTCAGACCGCCTTGGGTCGAGACAGGCAAGTCGCCTTCGATGTCGATGTATCCGTCCATTGCATAGCGCCATCCGGTGCCTGGCTCCGCGTAGCCCACCGCTTCCAGGCTCATGGCGCCCAGGATCGAAAAGGCGTCGTGCAACTCGAGGAAGTCCACATTGCCCAGGTCTGCGCCTGCCTGCGCAAGTGCTTGTTGCGTACTGAGTTCCACGGCGGCCAGCCTGAGGGGATCCGAGCGATCATGGACCGCCAACGTGTCGGTGGCTGCAGCACTGCCCAGAATCGTCACCGGGGCGACATGACGGGAACTGTCGGGCAGGGACGAACTTCCCACCGCACATAGGACCACTGCCGCGGCACCGTCGCAAATGGGACTGCTGTCGAGTACGCACAACGGACTCGAGATAACCCGCGACCGGCCATAGTCATCCTCGGTGATGGCATGCCGAAACATCGCATGCGGATTGTGGCAGCCGTTGCGGTGGGCATTGATGCTGAATCCCGCAAGGCCCGTGTCGGGCACGTCGTATTGCCACATGTAGCGCTGCATCATCATGGCGTTGAGCGCCGTAAAGCTGACCCCTTGGAATGTTTCATAGACTGCGTCCGCAGCCATGCCGAGGGCGGCGGTTGTATCGTGCCCCAGGGTGTTGGTCATCTTCTCCACGCCCAGCACCAGGACGCGGTCGTGCAAGCCGGAAGCCACCGCCGTGTAGCCCATGCGCAGGGCCGCGGCGCCGGACGCGCAGGCCGCTTCGGTCTTGACCGCTTCAATGTTGCGCAGGCCACTGAAATCAGCGACCGCCGCAGCCAAGTTCTCCTGACCCGACAGGGCTCCGCTCAGCATGTTGCCGACAAACAGGGCATCCACCGACTCGACCTGCGCATCCAGAAGGGCCGACGTTACAGCTTTGTGGGCCAGATGCAAAATGGACTTGTCCCAATGTTCGCCGACTTCCGTCTGTCCCGTTCCTACGATGCATACTTTCTTCATGCCTGGAGCCCTCATTCAGGGTGCCCTTGGACACCTCAAGGAGCCACGACGCACCCAACTCGCCGTGGCCGGCGAACCACCCATTGTATTCAAGCAGTGCTCTGGTTGTTGGTGGGTGGGCACCCTTCAACGATCGCCTATCATTTCGGCCGCCCCGCCTCTGCTTGCAATTCGGGAGCTTGAGGGCGGCGGTCTGCCGCGAGTCCCTTTCCTGCTTCCATATACGCAGATGGGAGCAACCTGATTGCAGGCAGACGCCCAAATCGACAGTCCCAAATCGCGTCCCAACACGGGGCCGTACCGGACACCACCATAAATTGGGCACGCAACGGTTGCCCTCCCATGACCAAGGACATCAAGATTGCAGCCATTGGCGGCGGCACCGGTCTTCCGGTCCTCCTACGCGGCCTCAAACACTACACGGGAGACATCACGGCCATCGTCACGGTTGCCGACGACGGAGGCAGTTCCGGCAAGCTGACGGAATCCACCGGCATGCTCCCGCCGGGGGACTTCCGCAACAACATCGCGGCCCTCAGCGAATCGGAAGAGCTGTTTCAACTTCTGCTGCAATACCGATTTGGGGACAAGGAAGGACTGGGCGGCCACGCGTTCGGCAACCTGTTGATCACGGCCATGTCCGCCATCTACGGGAACTTCGAGGACGGCATCCTCAACACCAGCCGCGTCCTGGCCGTCCGGGGCCGGGTCCTGCCCAGCACTTTGGAGGCCGTCACATTGTGCGCCGAAGTGGCGACCAACGAACCCGCGGTCGCAGGCACCGGCCTCAGGCACGTGCGCGGCGAAAGCAACCTGAGCCAAACCCACGGCCGTATCCGGAGGTTGTCCCTGGACCCAATCCAGGCCCGCGCCTTTCCCGGTGCGATCGAAGCCCTCCTGCGGGCCGACCTGATCGTGGCGGGTCCCGGCAGCTTCTTCACCAGCACCATGCCCAACCTCATTGTGGAAGGGATTCGCGCCGCGCTGCTGGCGGCCAAGGCCCCCAAGGTGTTCGTAGCCAACATCCTCAACCAGGAGGGCGAAACCGACGGATTCACGCTGGTCGACTATCTTCAATGTCTTGACCACCACGGGTTGGGCATGTTCACCCAGGTAGTGGTCAACAACCGGTGCCTGACGTCCGGAAACTGGCCCAACCTTGAATGGATTCAAGCCCCGGCCAAGGAAGGGCACATCGATTCCCAATGCGTGGAAGCAGACCTGATTGACGACCAGGTGCCTTGGCGCCACGATTCCCGCAAGCTGGCCCGGACCGTGATGGCAATGGTGGATGCGTGAACCGGGATGTCCACCCAGCACGGGCCACAATCGGACCCGTCCCTGGCGGGAAGCGATGCTGTCGAGGACCTGTGCCTGTCGGATCCCGCCCCGAATTGGTTCGGTTCCGTATAATCTAAGGGCGTGCGCACGCCTTGGCATCCGTGCGGCAAGACGTCCACCTGGGGCAGGAGCAGGAATCCGACTATGTTTCGAGTTGCAATCAACGGTTTCGGTCGCATTGGACGGCAGGTCACCAAAGCCATCCTCGACACCTACCCCGAAGACCTGCAGATTGTGGCCATCAACGACCTGGGCGATGTCGGGGCCTTTGCCCATCTGTTCCAGTACGACACCAACTACGGCCGGTACGACGGCGAAGTGGAGTATCAGGACGGCTTCCTGGTCATCAACGGCAACCGCATCACGCTGTGCAACGAGCGCAACCCGGCGGATCTGCCGTGGAAGGACCTGGGGATCGACGTGGTCGTCGAAAGCACGGGCGTTTTTACCGACCGCGACAAGGCCGAACTGCACTTGGCTGCCGGTGCCCGCAAGGTCATCATCAGTGCTCCTGCCAAGGGAGAGGATCTGACCGTGTGCCTGGGAGTCAATGAAGATGTCTACGATGCCGCCAGCCACCACGTCCTGAGCAACGCCAGCTGCACGACCAACTGCCTGGCTCCGGCCGCCAAGGTGGTGAGCGACACGTTTGGCATCAAGATGGGCCTCATGACCACGGTTCACGCCTATACGACTGACCAGCACACTCTGGACATGTTCCACTCCGACATGAGGAGAGCCCGGGCCGCGGCTATGAGCATCATTCCGACGACCACCGGTGCCGCCAAGGCGGTCTCGCTGGTGGTTCCGGAGCTGCAGGGCAAGTTCGACGGCATGGCCATGCGCGTGCCCACCTCCACCGTGAGCGTGGTCGACTTCGTGGCCGAGACGGAACGCCCGGGCACTACCGAGGAACTGCTGGCTGCATTCGACGAGGCGGCCGCGGGTCCCATGAAGGGCATCCTGGCCGTCAACCGCGATCCCCTGGTCAGCATCGACTTCAAGGGCGACGCCCACAGCAGCACCGTCGATGCCGAGTTCACCGCCTTCTATGGGAACCTGGTGAAGGTCGTGACCTGGTACGACAACGAGTGGGCCTACAGCAAACGCGTAGCCGATCTCGTCAACTTCCTGCGCCTGCAGGGTGACTGAGGCGAATACGATCCCATTTGGGCAACGGGACCGGCAACCCCAACTGAATCGGCGTGGCCTTCAAAACGGTACGCGACATCGACTGGTCGGGCCGGCAAGCCCTGGTGCGGGTCGATTTCAATGTGCCCCTCGATCGCGAGGGTGCCATTACCGACGATTCGCGCATTCTGGCATCGGTGCCCACCATCCGGTACCTGTTGGACCGCGGTGCTTCGGTCTGCCTGATGAGCCACTTGGGCCGGCCGCGGTCCAAAGAAGATGCGCAGTTTACCCTCGCGCCCGTGGCGGACCGCCTGAGCTGGATCCTTGGCTGCGAGGTTCCGCTGATCAAGGACCTGTCCGCACCGTCGGCCATGCGGAGTTCGGGGGCGGTGACACTGCTGGAGAATACGCGGTTTGAACCCGGCGAGACCGGAAACGATCCCGCCTTCGCCCAAGTCCTGAGCCAATTCGGCGACGTTTATGTAAATGATGCATTTGGCAGCCTGCACAGGGCCCACGCCTCCACGGAGGGTGTCGGGCATCTGCTTCCCGCCGTGGCCGGTCTGTTGGTGGAAACAGAGTTGCACTGGCTGTCTCCCTTGCTTGACAACCCGCAGCGACCGGCACTCGCCATCATGGGCGGCGCCAAGATCAGCGACAAGGTTGGGGTCATCCGCAATCTGCTCCGGCACATGGACGACGTACTGGTGGGAGGCGGCATGGCCAACACGTTCCTCGCGGCGCAGGGCCGCGCCAAAGGCAAGAGCCTGGTTCAGGCCGAAGCGCTGGACACGGCACGGGACCTGCTGGCCGACTTCGGTGAGCGTCTCCACTTGCCTGTGGATCTCGTCGTTGCCAGGGAACTCGACAGCGCGGCGGAACGCAAGACCGTATCTGCGGATGAAATCGAGGAAGGCTGGATGGCGCTCGACATCGGGCCCGCCACGGTGGCCCACTATGCCAACCGTCTGGCTCCGGCGCGCACCGTGTTCTGGAACGGTCCCATGGGAGTTTGCGAAGTCAAGCCGTTCGACCAAGGCACAAACGCCCTCGCGGAAATTCTGGGCGGTCTACCCGACGCCCGATCCGTTGTGGGCGGCGGTGATGGCGTGGCCGCCATCCGCCAGGCCGGCATGGAAGATGCCATTGGCCATCTCTCCACCGGAGGCGGAGCCTGCCTGGAATATCTCGCCGGTGCCAAGTTGCCCGGTCTGGCCGTTCTGATGGGGTCCGGGTAACCATGGGGTTCTTGAGCAAACTGCGCAGCTGGCTCGGAGGCGGAGGCGGCTCCGGCCGCTTCCTGGAGATCTACGCCCTGAATTTCCGGTGCCAGGAACCGCTGTCCACCCGCATCGACATGTACAACGACCCGAGCCCGGTGGACGAAGGATCTGGTGTGAAAGGAGCCGAGTACTATGTCAGAAAGGTGGTTTCGACCTCTGGCGACCAGCGGTGCTTCGACTCCTGTGAAATCCAGATCTGGCTGAACAGCCGCCGCCAGGAAGTCAATAGGGAGATCGCGGGCGGCAAGTTCCTGTCCGCCGAAGAGTACGCGGAAGCACTAGCCGACTTCCAGCGGCGCATCCGGAACACCGACTGATTGATCATCCGGGCACCTATCGGTTGTTCCGAACCGCGTCGAACAGCAGGACCTGGGATGGAAACCGCCGACAATTTTCCAAAACATCGAGATGTGCGCCGTCTTTGAGGCCGCGCGCGGTCACCTGCCATGGTATTGGCCGGTCCAACAGGTGTGCCGGTATCCCGACCTGAGATTAACACCCTGAGAGGCAACACTCCATGTCAAGAGTTCCCATCATGGCCGGCAACTGGAAGATGAACCTGGGACCGGCGGATGCCGCGGTCCTGGCCCGGGACATCCTGCAGGAAACCGGTCAGGTGACCACCGTGGAACAGATCCTCTGTCCTCCATTTGTGTCGCTGTACGCGGTCAACGATGCCATTCGCGGCAGTGTACTCCGCGTAGGTGCACAGAACGCCCATGCGGAGCCTGACGGAGCCTTTACCGGGGAAGTCAGCGCGCCCATGCTGACGGGACTGGTCGACTATGTAATCCTGGGCCACAGCGAGCGCCGCCAGTTTTGCCACGAAACCGACGACGAAGTGAACGCGAAACTCCATGCCGTGCTGGAAGCCGGATTGGTGCCAATCGTCTGCGTTGGGGAAAGTCTTGAGGAAAACCAAGCCGGCCAGACCAGCGAGGTGGTAACCCGGCAAGTGCAAGGCGCCCTAGCCAATGTAACCGGTGCGGATGCCGGGCGGCTGGTGATTGCCTATGAACCGGTCTGGGCCATCGGCTCCGGCTTGGCCGCGACACCCGACGTGGCCGAGGAAGTATGCGGCGAAATCATCCGCATCCTGCTGGCGGACCTCTACGACGGAACCGTTGCCGAAACCACCCGGATTCTGTATGGGGGCAGCACCAACCCGGGCAACATCGCCTCGTACATGGAATCGCCGGACATTGACGGTGCCTTGATTGGCGGTTCCGCACTGAAGAAAGATACGTACACTGCGATGGTGAGAGTGACTGCCGGCGCCTGAAACCGGACAGCGACATCGGCGAGTCCATGAGCGTTCCGACAGGTCTGAACGAGAGTGTCCTGTACCTGAGCCTGTTGGGCTATTGCCTTTACGCGCTGGGTTGGACCAACCAGCGGACCCAGAGGGGACTGTATCGTTTCCTGCTGATGTTGACCGGCACCCGACAAGTGGCGGGCCTGATTCTCTTCCTCCTGTACCTGCCCGGGATCCTGCTGCACGAAGGCACCCATTGGCTTGCCGCCTGGCTGCTGCGGCTCAAGCCCCGCGCCTTCACCGTCTGGCCAACGTTGCGCGGCAACACCCTGGAACTCGGCAGCGTCCAGATGGCCGAGACTGACATCTGGAGGGACACTGCGGTGGGGCTGGCACCCCTGATGGTTGGCAGTACGGCCATGGCCGTTATCGGAACACAAATCCTGTACTCCACGGAACTGGCCGAATTGGCGTTGGGCCTTCGCTTCGGCCGGATTGTCGACTGGTTCCGCGAAATGCTGGCGGTCCAGGACAGTACGTTGTGGCTGTACCTCCTGTTTGCGTTCGGCAACGGCATGATGCCAAGCGTCAGCGACCGCCGTTCCCTGCGCCTGGTCGTCTTCTACTTCGGGCTCGGGGTCCTGATGCTCGTGTTGGCGGATCTGTTGTCCCGCCAAGTATCCATCGACTGGCTACTGGCCGCTCTGGCGGGCACCGCCGCTCCCAGCCGCATGTTGGTCAGCTGCCTGATGCTGGTCCTGTTGTTCGATTTCTGTCTGCTGGGTTTGTTGTCCGTGTATGACCTGCTTCTAAGCGGCCGCCGGACACGGTAGGCAAGTCCCTGGCCTCTCGATTACCAACTGCACCAACGACGAAGGCCCGGTGCAATACCGGGCCTTTCCGTCACTCGAGGCGGTACCTCAGTTGCCAGTGTCGGTCAAACTCCCCAACGGCCTCCGGCCAACCGACATGGAACCGTAATCAACCGAGGTGCGGTGTGATGGCGGCCATCAACGCTTCCTTGGGCTTGAAGCCCACAATCCGTTCCACAGGCTGTCCGTCCTTGAACAGGATGAGGGTCGGAATGCTGAAGACGCTGTGTGCCTGGGCTGTCTGCTGGTTCTCGTCCACGTCCAGCTTGCCGACCACGAGTTGCTGCTCGTACTCGACGGCAACTTCTTCCAGCACTGGCGCAATCATCTTGCAGGGACCGCACCAGGGAGCCCAGAAATCCACCAGCACGGGCTTGTCCGAAGCCAGGACGTCGGTTGCGAACTCGCCGTCACTCAGCACTACAGGTGTTCCCATGATCCTCTCCTCTTTTTTCGCGTGAACAAGCCCGAAGTATACAGTCCCGAAGTGGTACCGCCCGGGATTCCGCACAGTGGGGCACTGTTTCAATCTCGTTGATATGGGTTCCGGGCCGTGTCCTGGGCTGCCTCCGTACCCGCGGGTCTCCGGCGTCGCTTCAGGCCCTGACGCGGGCCCTCAGGCACACGAAGTGGAGAGCCCCCGCCTCGGTCTTCAGCCCACGCGCCGGGCGGGCCTGGGGCCTGGTCAACCCAACCATCCACCGGCCGGTGGGTGGAGGCGGGCACCTTGGGGTTCCCTGGGCTGCGCACCCGTTCGTGCCCGCGTGCCACGAGGTGCCACAGCCGTGTCTGCACCTCCGGCGGCAGGGGCACGCGGCCCTGCATCACCGCCTCCCGGAGCGCCAGCAGGACGGACCCCGCCGCCGGCGGTCGCTCCCGGGCCAAGCGTCGCAGGACGAGCGGCCGGGGCGAGGCGCGTCCCAGGCAGGCCTGGCATTGCCAGCGCGGGACGCGCAGGCGGCCGAGAACGACCAGGGGGCGGGCATAGGGGCCGTGGCGCCGCCAGGCGCAGGCCCCGCAGTGCAGGCAGGCCGCAGGAGAATCGGGCAGGGCCCGTTGACGTGCGGGAGGGGCTGGGGCTGGGACTGAAGTCCATGGTGAGGGTTCCCCTTGGTGGGTGTCGCAAACACCATTGCAGGAACCCTCGCCGTGTGCGCGACCGCAACCCAAATCAACGAAAGTGACACAGTGCCTCAATCGCAAACGGTGTCATGCACAGCCTCAACTTGTACTACAATTGACTTGAAGATTATTGGCCCCTGCGGTGTCGAGCTGTCCACACCGACGAGGGTGTTTGGCTACTTTTTTCCCCATACTCCACACCGTTGGCCGCCGCTGCCTCCATGGACCTCGTCAAGTCAACCAAACGGCTGGGTCAGTCGTTTTGGCTCCAAGACTCGTCCTCGCTGATTGATCTCGGCGAAGAGCCCGCGGTGTTCCTCGGAGAATCCGGCATCGCCGGCGTAGCCGGCTGTTTGACCCCCAGCGCGGACGACATCCGCAACCGCGAGTCGTGCCAACATGCGGTACAGGCCTGTTTCGAGGCGCGTGACAGCATTGACGCCAGTGGGATTTGGGAAGGCCTGCTGCTGAAGGAAGCCGCCCTGCTGGCCGACAGCCTGATGCCGGAACACATCGCCTCGCGCGGGTCCGAGGGCATCGTGGGTATCCCGCTCAGACCTGATCAGGTCTTCGACACGGAAGATATCTGTGCCTATGGCAGGCATATGGCCCGGCGCCTGAATCGGCACAACGTCGCGGTCCGGGTTCCGGCTTCGGACGCCGGCATCGGAGCCGTATCGGTTTTGATTGAAGACGGCATCAGTGTGTTCGTTACCGGCCTGATGGACCGCAACCGCTTGGGACGAACCCATGACCAGTATCTGGACGGGTTGAGCGCCCGCGTGCACCGCCGGTTGCAAATCGATCACGTGCAGTGCTTTGCCGGTCTGGATATTGCAGGCATCGACTCGATGGTCGACCACTTGCTGGAAGAAGCCTTTCAGCACGATCCGCAACCCGAACGAAAAATCGAACTCGAAGGCCTGAAGGGACGAGCCGCAGTGGCCACGGCCCGCCTGAGCGCCGCCATGAAGTCGCGCCGCCTGCAGGGCCCGAAGTGGAACAATCTGTTGCGTAATGGCGCCCGCGAGATGGCCCTCGTGTGGGAAAACATTACGGCAACCGGCCGCTGTACGGCTCGCACCTATTTCAACAGTCTGATCGGTCCCGGCACCATCTCGGTACTCCCCATGGAGGCATTGCAGGAATTGCAAATCGAAGGGGAGCCATCCGTTTCGCTGTTCCAGGGCTACTCTCAGGCCGACTCCCTGTTTGCCGAGCTGACGCGCAAGGGCATTGAACTGCACAGGGAAATCGAACACACGATGGACCGCCAGCTCGATCAGGCCCTGGAGCAATGGATCACAACGCTGGAAGCCATCACGGAATTGCGCGCCGCGTCGCTGCTGTTTACCTGAAACCGGCTTTCTGCTCCGACCGGGGTCGGTATCTGTACAAATGCCCCATGCCGTTGGCTGGTGTCAAGCCCGACGTTGCTTAAGAAACTTCTCAAAGTCTGCTTCGCGCAGCGAAGGCCGGTGGACCGGCCTGCCGTGACCGTCGGATCCTGGAGATGCGTCAGCCGCGTTGATCGTCCGGTCCGTACCCTGGTCCGGGGAGGTCAGCACCTCGGTCGGATCCCTTCCCTGTATCATCTGCAACAAAGGAACCAGGACGCGCGCCGCGGTCTGCAGGTAGAGAGCCGCCAACTGCCGCTCTCCCGGCAGATTGAGAATCAGTGTGCGGCCGCGGATTCCCGCTTCCCCGGCCTCCAGCACGGCACCGGTCGGATTCTGTGCCCATGCCTCCGAGCGCAGCCAAGGGAGCAACCCCGGCAGAGAACGTTCCAGTACGCTGCGCGTCGCTGCCGGAACCACCTGCTGGGATAGCGGGCCCGGTGCCGGCCATGTGCCACCCACGGTGAGAAGCCAGTCCACTTCCTCTTCGTCACACTGTCTGCGCATCGCTTCCTCCACCACGTATTGGTGGCCTGAAACCTGCAGTTCCTCGTGGATTGAGGACCTGAGCCCGGGCAGACCACGCAAGACTTCCAGCAGAAACGAACTGCCGGCTTCGTCCAATTCGGGATAGTGGAGGATCGAAGTGGTTGCCAAAAACATGCGCACTGGTACCGTTGACCCGGCGGACCAAACAAGGGTTAAACAGTACCCGATGACGGCAGGACGCCATCCGGGAAATCTCGGAACCGACACCCCGGCCCGCGTCCGGACCGCTCAGCCGTCGCCGTTCGCGGAAACGAACCTCATTACGATAAAGGACGACCCCGCAGGGTTGCCTTGGCTGTCCGGGTACCGATCGGCAACGGTCATTGGCCCAACCTGGGCGGGAGCTAACGCTTGGTATATTGCGGGGCCTTGCGGGCTCGTTTGAGGCCGGGCTTTTTACGTTCCTTTTTGCGCGGGTCCCGGGTCAGGAGGCCGAGGGACTTCAGTGTGGCCTGCAGCGCCTGCTGCGCATCGGAACCATCGTCCTCACTCTTGACCAGGGCCCGAGCGATGCCGTGACCGGTGGCAGCAGCCTGTCCGGACTCGCCCCCTCCCTTGACCCTGACGCTTATATCCACCGCATGCAGCCGGTCGGTGGCCCGCAACGGAGCCAATACCCGTTTGCGACTGGCCTCGCGGCCGAAGAAATCCTCCATTGGCTTGTTGTTGACGATGATCTCGCCCGTACCGGGAACAATGCGCACCCTGGCGGACGCCGTCTTGCGCCTGCCGTTGGCCTCGACATATCTAACGTCCATGTGGTTCTGTTCCTACAGTTTTACCTGGCGGGGATTCTGGGCTTGATGGGGATGGACACCTTCGGCGTACACCTTGAGCTTGGATAACTGGGCACGGCCCTGACGCGTCTTGGGCAACATGCCCTTGACCGCATCGCGCAGGACGCGGTCCGGGAACCGTTCCAACTGTTCCCGCAGGACAACCGAGGTCAAACCGCCGGGATAGCCGGAATGCCGATGATACTCCTTGGCATTGAGCTTGTCGCCGGTGACCTGCACCTTTCCACAGTTGATCACCACCACATAGTCGCCGTTGTCGACGTGGGGGGTGTAGGTCGGCTTGTGCTTGCCGCGCAGCAGCGTGGCAATCCGGGTTGCCAGCCGACCCAACGTCTGGCCTTCGGCATCTACCAGCAGCCATTGCCGCTGGGCATGGGCCTTTTCGGCACTCAAACTGAATGTCTTCACGCTTTGCCTGCCTTCCACATGTCCGAAATCGGAGTCGCATAGGTAACCCGGCTGAGCACCAATCCATTGGCGGGGGCCGGGCCCGGTGTCACACCGCCAACACTGTCCCTGAGGCTGCGCAAATCCGTGAGCGTCAGTTGCCGCCTGCCGACCTTAACCGTCAAGGCTACCATCCTACGCACCATGCGAAAAAGGAATGCATTGGCGGTCACCATGAAGCGCAGCGCATGTAGTTCCCCATTGTGGTCCCAAACAGCTGGATTCCGTTCCCAACAGGCCTTCAACACGGTGCGTACAGTGTGCCCGCCGTCCGGAGCCACTCCGAGAAAGCCAAAGTCCCGCGTGCCGGTCAAAAGGGATGCTGCCTGGTTCATGCCGCGCAGGTCCAGCGGAACGGGCACGTACCAACAGGCTCTGCGCTGCAATGGCCAGCGACGGGGGGCTGTTGGTAGCCGATGGGACAGGACATGATACTCGTACGTGCGCGTCAGGGCGTCGAACCGGGGATGGAAGTCCTCGGGTACCCGGTGCACATCCAGGATGGCAACCGATCCGGGCAAGCGGGAGTTCCAGGCACGCGCCAGATCCGATAACGAATGGTTCCAGCCAACACGCGCCGCAATGACCTGGCCAGTGGCGTGCACGCCAGCGTCGGTGCGGCCGGCCGCGACAACGGAGACACGGGTTCCAACGCAGGCATGCAGGGCAGTCTCGAGCGCTTCCTGAACGGTGAAGGCGTTGGGCTGGCGTTGATAGCCATGGAACGAACTCCCGTCCCACGCCACGCGCGCCGCTACCGATTGCCGGAACTCCGTTGCGAAATCAGGATTCCTCACCCGCAGCCGTCGTCAACGGGGAATCCACAAACTCGACCAGCACCATCGGCGCCGAGTCGACCTTGCGGGCCCCGAGCTTGATCATGCGCGTATACCCGCCGTTGCGCTCTGCGTAGCGCGGAGCCAGCGTTTCGAACAACCGCTCCACCGACGCGCGGTTCTGATTCAGACGGGACATCAGGAGACGATAGGCGTGGACGCGGTTGCCGCCGGCCGCAAGGCCGCGCTTGGCCTTTGTCACCATGCGCTCGGCTTCGCGGCGCATGACCCGCCCCCTGGCCTCCGTGGTGACAATCCGCTCATGCTCGATGAGTTGGTTGACCAGGTTGCGCAGGTTGGCCTTGCTGTGGCCAGGCGCCTTGCCAAGGCGGGTATGCCTAACTCTGTGACGCGTACTCATGCTCTTGTACTTCCTCGACTCAGGCCGCTTCCGGCTCGCTGACGGACGGAACCGGCGCGGGGACGACATCGGCGTCGACGGCCTCCGCCTCCAGGTCCGCGGTCTCGGCGGATTCCTCGGTGTCTTCCGGCTCCAGGTACTCGTCCAGGTTCACGCCCGGCAGGCGCAACATGTCCTTCTTGCGAAGCTGCGTAACAAGCTCGTCCAAGGACTTCTCGCCGAAGTTTCGAATGGCCAGCATCTCCTCGCGACCCTTCTCCATCATCCGGACCAATTCCCCAATCGTGGCAATCCCGACCCGTTTAAGGCAATTGTAGGTCCGCACGTTCAAGTCCAAATCCTCGACTGAGGATTCGAACACGGCGTTGGGTATCGGTTCCACTTCCTCAACCACCGGCTCCATCACCTCGGGCGTATCGGTGGATACGACCCGCAGGTGCCGGATGAGAATGTCGGCGGCGGTCTGCATGGCTTCGGAGGGGTGGATCGACCCGTCCGTCCAGATTTCCAGCGACACTTGGTCGAGATCCGTCTGCTGCCCCACCCGATGGTCCTCCACCGTGAACGCCACGTTCACGATGGGACTGAACATGGCATCGATGGGTAGGAACCCGGGCGGAGTGTTGTGGCGCTCTTCTTGGCGGGAAAACCCGTAGCCCTGTTCGACAATCAGGTCAATCTCCAGATCGGTGGTGCTGTCCGCGGTCAGGAGATAGTGATCCGGGTTCAATACTTCGACGTCGTGGCTCGCCATGATATCCGCTGCGGTGTAGATGCCCGGCCGCTGCACATGCAGGGTCAAGGGGGTGGGGCGGGCCGCATGGGACTTGAGTTCGATTTCACGCAGGTTCAGAATCAGTTGGGTCGTGTCCTCGCGCAGGTTGGGGATGGCGGAAAACTCGTGGTAGATATCCTGAATGCGTACCGCCGTAATGGCAGCCCCCTCCAGGCTGGACAGAAGGACGCGCCGCAGGGACACACCCAGCGTCGTGCCATACCCGCGGGCAAGCGGCTTGAGCTGAAACTTGCCGTACTTGCGGGTTTCGTGCTCAGTGTGCAGCTTGGGCAGAACCGAGTGTTGCAATGTTTGATCTCCTCGCTGGGACACGCGCAAGGCTTGGCTCAGCGTGCGCTGTAGTACTCGACAATCAACTGCACATTGAGATCCATCGGGGTCTCCTCGGGCCGCGGCGCCTGCAGCACACGCCCCTCCAGGGAGGATGGATCAAAGGCCAGCCAACTGGGCAGAACATCACCCGATCGGAACTCCTGCTGGCTGAAGTAGCGGTTGCCCCGACTGGCGGGACGCACGGTGATCACATCACCTTCCGCCACCGTGTAGGAGGGAATGTTGTTGCGGCGGCCGTTGACATCGAAATGGCCATGGGTCACCAGTTGCCGGGCCTGCGCGCGGCTGGTCGCGTACCCCAGACGGTACACCACATTGTCCAACCGCCTCTCAAGCAGGCTGACCAGGACATCGCCGGTCAGGCCCTGGGCGCGCGTCGCTTCGCGGAAGTATCGCCGGAACTGCTTCTCGTAGACACCATAGATCCGCCGCGCCTTCTGCTTGGCGCGCAACTGCATGTTGTAGTCCGATTCGCGCCGGCGCCGCATGTTCTGCCGCGCGCCGTGTTCACCGGGGGCGTATCCCTTCTTGTCGAAGGAACAGCTCGGGCCCGTGCACCGGGTCCCCTTCAAGTACAGCTTTTCACCTTCGCGGCGGCACAGGCGGCACACTGCGTCCGTATATCGAGCCATGAATCCTTCCTTGGAAAACCGCCGGGAACCGGACGGGAACTGCGGGAGCCTGACTAGACCCGCCGCTTCTTGGGGGGCCGACAACCGTTATGGGCCAGCGGGGTGACATCCGTTATCGACAGAATCTGCAGCTTGGCCGCTACCAAGGCGGACAACGCGTTCTCGCGGCCGGGCCCCGGCCCCTTGACAAACACATGCACCTCGCGGACACCAAATTCGTTGTAGGCCTTGGTACCGGCCTGTTGGCCTGCCAAGCCGGCGGCGTACGGCGTACTCTTGCGGCTGCCGCTGAAGTTATTGCAGCCACTGCTGCTCCACACCAGGACCGCGCCGGCGTTGTCCGTCACGGTCACAATCGTGTTGTTGAACGTGGCCCGGATGTGAACCTGGCCGAAGGGAACCTGCCGCTTGTCGCGACGAGCCCCGCGTGTGGGTCGAGCCATCTGAAGCCGTCTGCTCCGTGGTGTGCTGCTGAATCGGGAAAGGACTGGTGTGCCAGTGGGTTCGGGAAGGACCCGGCCGCCGAAACTAGTGCGCGACCCGACGCCGGCCGGCCACGGTTTGCCGCCGGCCGCGGCGCGTGCGGGCATTGGTGCGCGTGCGCTGGCGCCGGGAGGGCAGGTTGCGTCGGTGGCGCAGGCCCCGATAGGAGCCAATCTCCATCTGGCGAGACAGGTTCATCTGCACCTCCCGCCTCAGATCGCCCTCGACCACGAGGTTGACATCGATGAACTCGCGGAGGCGGCTGACGTCGGTTTCGCTCAGGTCCCTGACCCGCACCGTCGGGTCCACCTGGGTCTGGCGGCAGATGTCCGCGCTGGTGGTTCGCCCGATGCCGTAGATATAGGTCAGGGAGAACAGGACCTGCTTGTCCCTGGGAATGTCAACTCCCGCAATACGAGCCATAGAATCTTCCTGTGTGGCGTTGCCGCAACTGATCCCGACGGACGCGGGTTCAGCCCTGGCGCTGCTTGTGCCTCGGATTGGAGCAGATTACAAACAGTGTCCGCTTGCGTCGCACCATGCGGCAGTTGTCGCAAATCTTCTTGACGGAGGGCCTTACCTTCATTGCATCTTCCTCGCGCGCGGCCACGGCGGCCCGAAGCGCAGACGGGCATGGTACCGAAATCTCAGAGGCAAGTCAAAATCTGCGGGCCTGCATCCGTGATCGCCACCGTATGCTCAAAGTGGGCTGAAAGGCTTCGATCCTGGCTGATCACGGTCCACTCGTCGCGCAGAAGCCGTGTGCGCCAGGTGCCGATTTGGACCATGGGTTCCAGGGCCACGGTCAAGCCGGGCGGAAACGGACAGTTGGCTTCCTCGGAATTGGGCCGCAGAAAGTGCAGCAGTTGCGGCGGTTCGTGCAGTTGTCGGCCGACCCCGTGGCTGGTGTATTCCCGGACCACCTGCAGTCGTTCCGCATGGACATGGGTCACAATGGCTCGGGCGATGTCGTTGCCCGTGCCGCCCACGCGGGCCGCTTGAATGGCGGCGTACAGGCTGTCCTCGGTGGCCTGCAGCAGGTGCCGGGCCTTCTCGCCGATTTCGCCAACCGGGTAGGTCCAGGCCCTGTCGCCGATGAACCCGTCGTGCACAACACCGACGTCGATGCTGACGATGTCGCCCTCGCGCAGGATCCGATCAGCGGCCGGAATGCCGTGCACCAGCTCTTCGTTGACGCTGATGCAGGTGTGGCCGGGAAACCCCTGGTAGCCCAAAAAGGCGCTGCTGCCGCCGGCCGCGGCAATAAAGTCCGCACTCAGGTCGTCCAGTTCGAGGGTGGACACCCCCGGCCGGATTTCGTTCGCCAGCATGCGGTGAACCTCGGCCACGATCCGGCCGGACTCCCGCATGCGGGTAATCTCACCGGAAGTCTTGACCGTCCAGGCGGGCTTGACGGGTCCCTTTCCCTTGCCGCGCGCGGCCGCCAAGCGCCGCGCCATCCTGCGCCGCCGTCTGCGGAATCTCATTCGGGCGCGAACTCCACGAGACCGGCCAGTGCCTCCCGCAGGCGGACAGCAACCTGGTCCGGCGCGCCATCCGCCTCCACCGTCAGGAATTTCCGCAGGGCATGGTAGTAGCCCAGGAGTGGGGCGGTCTCCCGGTAGTAGGCCAGGATGCGCCGTTCCACGGTGGCCGGATTGTCGTCATCGCGCCGGTACAACTCGCCGCCGCACTGGTCGCAAACCCCGTCCACCTGCGGCGGGGCAAACCGAACGTGGCAAATCAGACCGCAGTCCCGGCACTGCCTCCGACCCGTGATGCGATTCATGCACTCCGTGTCGTCCAGGTTCAGGAAGACCGCCTGCAGGGTTGCTGCCGCCGCTCCTGCCATCTCCGCCATGGCGTCTGCCTGAATCAGATTCCGGGGGAAACCGTCGAGCAGGGCGCCGCCCGCACAGTCGGGCCGCGCCAGGCGGTCCCGGACCATGTCGATCGTAACGGTGTCCGGCACCAGGTCGCCGGCGTTCATGATACTCTCGGCCAGCAGCCCCAGTTCCGTGCGCTGCTGCAGGTTTTCCCGAAACAGATTGCCGGTCGACACGTGCGGCAGGCCACTGGCAGCGGCCAGCCTTTCCACCTGGGTACCCTTGCCGGCACCGGGCGCGCCCAGAAAAATCAGGTACAGCACTGAACTCATTCCGATGCCCGGGCCGGGCCGCCGGGACGGTTTACCGTCCCGGATCCGTCCGCTAGCGGATGAACCCCTCGTAGTTGCGCATCATGAGCTGCGACTCGATCTGCCGCATCATGTCGAGCACTACGCCGACCACGATCAGCAGGCCGGCGCTCGAAATCAAGAGTGTGCTCTGGCCGCCGCTCACCGCGCCACCACCGAACACCAGGCCCACCAGATAGGGCAGGATGGCAATGAAACCCAGGAACACCGCGCCGAAGAAGGTGATGCGCGAAAGCACCCCCTGGAGGTACTCGGCAGTGCGGGGCCCGGGACGCAAGCCGGAGATAAACCCGCCCTGCTGACGCAGCGTGTTGGGCAGATCCTGCTGTCGGAACATGACGTCGGCGTAGAAATAGGTGAACGCCACCACCAGCAGGAAATAGGCCAGCCAGTAGGCCCAGTTGGACGGCGACATGATGTTGGCCACCACCGCCGCGGCCTGCCCCAACCACCCGCTCGAGGTGGTCATGAAAGAGGCCAGCGTGCTGGGGAAGATCAGCAGGCTCTGGGCGAAAATCAGGGGGATCATGCCCGTGCTGTTGATTTTCATGGGGATGTAGGACGACTGTCCGCCCACCACCATCTGCCGGTTGCCGCGCATGGCGCGCACCCGTCTGCCGTACTGCACCGGAATGCGTCGCTGTCCCTCGTTGACCCAAACGATCAGGGCGATCGTGAGGATGGTGATGATGGTGAAAATCACCAGCAGGTCCCAGCGTCCGGACACCACAATCTGCCTGACCTGCTGGGGCAGGCTGGCCACGATGCCGGCAAAGATGATCAGGGACACGCCGTTGCCGATGCCCTGCTGCGTCAGCAGCTGGCCCAGCCAGACGGCAAACATCGTGCCGGCGGCCATGCCCACTACAATGGTCAGGGATGACAACAGGCTGGAACCGGAGAAGCCCCAGTTGGTGAATATCGGCACACCCCCGCCGAACGACGAGTTCAGCAGCGTCGCCTGACCCACGGCATACACGATGGCAAGCGGGATGGTCAGGTAGTAGGTGAACTTGTTGATTTGCGCCCGGCCGCGTTCGCCTTCCCGGCTCAGTTCCTGCAGCTGTGGCACCATCGGCACCAGCAGCTGCATGATGATGGACGACGTGATGTACGGATAGACCCCAAGCGCCATCACGCCCATCTGGGCCAAGGCACCGCCGCTGAAGAAGTTGAGCATGTTGAGCAGGATGTTCGGATCCTGCGTGAACAGCTGGTCCAGGGCAGCCGCATTGACGCCCGGCAGCGGAATGTGGGCGCAGAGCCTGTAGATCACCAGGATGCCGATCGTAATCAGCAACTTGGTGCGCAGATCCGGCAGCGTGAACGCGCTGCGGACAGCCGTCAACATGGCGTCAGGGCCTGTCGAGGGCTTCGATGGTCACCGTGCCACCTTGGGCCAATACGGCCTCGCGGGCGGCGCGGCTGCATCGGTGTGCGTGCAGCGAGAGCCGGTGTGGCAATTCGCCGCGGCCAAGCACCACCACGGGCTCGCTGGTGTTCGAGGTAAAGCCGACATCCGCCAGAACCTGGAGCGTAACCTCCGTTCCTTCCGGGAACACGGCACCCAGTTCGTCGAGGTTGATCGGCGTGTACGTCACCTTGCCGTAGCGCTTGAAGCCCCGCAGCTTCGGCAGGCGCTTGACCAGAGGCAGTTGCCCTCCCTCAAAGGTCGGATGGAACTTGCGGCCGGAACGGCTGCCCTGCCCCTTGGTACCGCGCCCGCAGGTCTTGCCCTGGCCGGATCCGGTGCCCCGGCCCACGCGCTTGCGGCCGGGGCCGGTCGGCAAGCTTTCGCCCAACTCGTGCAGTTTCACGCGTTCTCCTCCTGCGCGGCGTCCGCCGCGGCCCGATCCGCTTCCTCAAATTCCACCAGGTGCGACACCGCGGCGATCATGCCGCGGGCAGCAGGACTGTCGGCCACTTCCACAGTCTGGTGCAGCCGCCGCAGTCCCAGGGCCCGGAGGGTGTCCTTTTGCCGTTGCCGGTACCCGATAGCGCTCTTGATCTGCGTAACCTTCAACACTTTGGCCTGGCTCATGTCTAATTCTGCTCCCGCGTCCAAAAGGGGGCCAGACTCTCGGGCGGCACGCCGCGGGCTTGGGCCTCGGAGCGGTGGTCCTGCAGTGACTGCAGTGCCTGGAATGTGGCCTGGGTAACGTTTAGCCGGTTGTTGGAGCCCAGCGACTTGGTCAGGATATCCGAAATCCCGGCCACCTCGATGACCGGACGCACCCCGCCGCCGGCGATCACACCGGTGCCGGGACTGGCCGGACGCAGCAGAACCCGCGCCGCCCCCAAGCGCATTTCGATGGGGTGGGGAATGGTGGTGCCGACAATCGGCACCGGTACCATGCCGGCCTTGGCTTGCTCCCGCGCCTTGCGGATGGCTTCCGGTACCTCGCGCGCCTTGCCAATCCCGATGCCGACCTTGCCCTTGCGGTCCCCCACGGCCAATACCGCCCGGAAGGCAAAGGTCCGGCCTCCCTTGACCACCTTCGCCGTACGGGTGATTTGAATCACGCGGTCCTCAAGTTCGTCGCCGGAATCCCGGTCGCGCCCGCGCTCGTTCTGTCTGGATTGCACCGTTGCCTACTCCCGAAAGGATGGGTGAAGTACTAAAAATCAAGTCCGCCGGACCGGCTCCCGTCGGCCAAGGCCTTGACCCGGCCATGGAAGCGATAGCCACCGCGGTCGAACACGGCCGCGGTGTACCCGGCAGCCACGGCCCGTTCGGCAAGCACCTCGCCTACCTTGCGCGCCGCGGCCGTTGGCTGCTCCCCGGCTAGCTGTTCGCGCAGCCCGCGTTCGTTGGAACTAGCCGCTACCAGGGTATGGCCGGCCTCATCGTCGATCAACTGGGCCGAAATGTGCGCGGAACTGCGGAACACGTTCAGCCGGGGCCGCGTGGGGGTACCGGCCAGCCGGTTGCGCAGCCGTCGATGGCGCTTCAACCGGGCGTGGTGTCGGTTGTGTTGTCGCTGCATGTCTGGTCCTATCGTGGCGGAAACCCTAGACGGCGGCCCGGCCGGCCTTGCCAGCCTTGGTGCGAACCCATTCGTCCCGATACCGGATGCCGGCCCCACCGTACGGGGTCGGCGGGCGTTCGCCCCGGATCAGGGACGCCAGGTGGCCGACGTCGTGCTTGCAAATGCCTTCCACCGTGATGACCCGACCCGACTGATCCACATCGAGCTTGATTTCCTTGGTGGAGGCGTACTCGACCGGATGACTCTTCCCGACCTGGAGGACCAGGTTGCTGCCCTTCATCGAGGCCCGGTAGAAGTCGCCGTGGACCTCCAGGATGCGGGTAAAGCCCTGGGTCACGCCGGTGACCATATTCTGAATCAGCGCCCTGGCCAGCCCGTGCAGGGCCTTCAGGTCCTGGGAATTGCCGCGCCGGGCGACAGTCAGCACACCGTCCGCCACGGTTACGTCGAGCCGCTGTGAAATGCGTTCGGTCAGGGCGCCGCGCGGACCGGACACCTCCACATACTGGCCCGGAGTAACCTTGACGCTGACGCCGCCGGGCAGCACGACGGGTTGGTTGCCGATGCGTGACATGAAACTGGATCCTGTGTTGCCTTCCTGGTGGGACCTATACAACTACCAAACTTCGCAGAGGACTTCGCCGCCCACGCGGGCGCGCCGGGCCTGCTGACCGGTCATGATGCCCTGCGGCGTGGTCAGAATCCAGATGCCGAGACCGCTGCGTATCCAGCGGACGTCGCGCCAGCCGGCATAGACGCGCCGGCCTCTCTTGCTGACTCGGCGCAGATGCGAAATTACAGGCGCGCCGTGGCGGTCGTACTTGAGGTCCAACTCGAGGTTGGTGTGACTGCCCGCCTTGCGCACGTGCAGATCGGAGATGAAACCCTCCCGCTTGAGAATGCGCGCCAAGTCCACCTTGACCGACGACGACGGCATGGTGACCTGTGGATGCTGCATCTGCTGTGCATTGCGGATACGCGTTAGGAAATCCGCGATCGGATCAACATTCATGACTGTGATTCTCCTTGGACGCCATCCCTACCAGCTGGACTTGACAACGCCGGGTATGCGCCCCTCCAGGGCTTCGAGCCGGAAGCATATCCGGCACAGGCCGAACCGGCGCATGTACGCGCGGGGGCGGCCGCATTTGGCACAGCGGTTGCGTACCCGGTTCGGGTACTTCCGCTTGGTCTCCCGGCAAATCATCGATGTCTTGGCCACAGGCGCTCGCTTCCTCGGTTGCAGGTGTGAATCAGGATGGCGGCCGGTTCAGTTTGAACCCGGCCGAATGAAAGGCATGTTGAACTGATCCAGCAGGAAGCGCCCCTCCTCGTCCCTGTTGGCCGACGTGACAATGGTCACCTCGAGGCCCCTGACGGCGTCGATGTCGTCATAGCTGATTTCGGGGAAGATCAACTGCTCGGTCAAGCCCACGGTGTAGTTGCCGCGACCGTCGAAGGCATCCGGCGAAAGTCCGCGGAAATCCCGCTGGTGGGGAATGGCAATGTTGATCAGCCGATCCAGGAAGTACCACATGCGATGGCCGCGCAGGGTCACCTTGACCCCCACCGGCATGCCTTCGCGCAGCTTGAACGTGGCAATCGAGCGGCGCGCCCGCGTCACGACCGGCTTCTGGCCGGTGATGCGCGTCAGATCCTGCACCGCGGCCTCGACGGCGCGCCCGTTGGTCAGCGCCTCGCCCAGGCCGATGTTGACGGCGATCTTGGTTACGGTGGGGGACTGCAGCGGACTCGTGTAGCCGAACTCCTTCATCAGGGCGGGCACGACCTGCGTCCGGTACTGGGCCAGCAGCCGCGGCACCGGTCGGCTCGGCCGCATGGCAGGCTGTTCAACGGTGGCTTGTTCGCTCATGGCAATGGCATCCAGGCAAGAAAAACGGGTGTTCGCCCGCGCGCCTACTCGGCCGCGGCGATCGGCTCGCCGGAACGGCGGTCGAAACGAATCTTGTCGCCCGCATCGAGGCGGTACCCCACGCGCGTGGGCCGGTCGTTGGTGCCCAGCACCATCACGTTACTAATGTGAATGGGGGCCTCAAACTCCACGATGCCCCGTTGCGTTTGGGTCCGGCCGGTGGCGCGCTGGTGGCGGGTCCTGAGATTGATCCCCTCCACCACGACGTACACCCGGTTGGGATCCGGCTTGCCGTCGCGCCGGCGCTTTTGCCGTATCTCGCGCACACTGCCGCGCTCGCCCTTGCTGGCACCGGCGATCACCTCGACCTGGTCGCCGATCCTCACCTTCTGTTTCACTGGCCCCTTCTCCTGCCTGGCCGGCTGCTGTTTCAGAGTACTTCGGGGGCCAGGGAAATGATGCGCATGAAGCCCCGCTCCCGCAGTTCCCTGGCCACCGGACCGAAGATGCGCGTTCCCCGCGGAAAGCGGGAATCGTCCACAATCACGGCAGCGTTTTCGTTGAAACGAATGTAGCTGCCGTCGGCCCTGCGCACCGGATTGCGCGTGCGGACAATCACAGCCTTGACCACTTCGCCCTTCCGCACGGTGCTGGCCGGGGCCGCGGACCGGACGGACGCGGTCACGATGTCGCCGACCTTGCCGTGCCTGCGCACACTGCCCCCCATCACCCGGATGGTGAGCAGTTCCTTGGCACCGGAATTGTCCGCCACCTTAAGGCGGCTTTCCTGCTGAATCATCAACTTGGCATCCTGTTGCGGGGAAGGTGCGAACTACACCTCCACCTCGTCGGGGGCGGGGGCGCGGGCCGTCACCTCTTCCACGAAGAAGTGCTTGCGCCGCGAGACGGGTCGACACTGACGAATGCGGACGGAGTCCCCAATGCGGGCCTGGTTGTCCTCGTCGTGTACCTGATAGCGCTTGTAGGTGCGGATAATCTTTCCGTACAGGGGATGGCGCTTGGTGCGCTCCACCCGAACGGACACGGTCTTGTCCATGGAGTCCTGCACCACGGTGCCGGACAGGACCTTGCGCCGCTCACGCATCGTGCTCGCCCTCCATCTCTGCTGTGAGTTCCCTTTGCCTCTGCACGGTGCGGATGCGGGCCAGTTCCTTGCGTACCTGGCCTGCCCGCGACGTGTTTTTCTGCTGGCCCGTGATCATCTGGAACCGAATGTTCCGCAACTCGACATGGCAGTTCTGGACCATCTCTTCCAGTTCGGCGTCGTTCTTTTCCGCCAGTTCCCTGGCCTTCAACTGCGGCATGTGGCTCGGCCTCCCGTTCAGGCATCCTGTCGCTGGATGAACTGGGTGCGCATTGGCAGCTTGTGCTGCGCCAAGCGCAGCGCCTCCCGGGCCTGGTCCTCCGGCACACCGGTCATCTCGAACAGCACGCGGCCCGGCTTCACCACGGCCACGTAGTACTCGACGTTGCCCTTGCCGGAGCCCATGCGGGTCTCCGCCGCCCGCTGCGTGACAGGTTTGTCCGGAAACACCCGGATCCACAGCTTGCCGCCCCTGCGCACATAGCGCACGATGGCACGCCGGGCCGCTTCAATCTGGCGACTCGTGATCCAGTGGGGTTCAACCGCCTGCAGGGCGTACGTACCGAAGTCCACGGTATTGCCGCGCCCGGCCATGCCACGCATGCGGCCGCGATGGCGCTTGCGGTGCTTTTCCCGTCTGGGCATCAACATGGGCCGTTCTCCTTCCTCGCCGTGCGCCGGATACCGTCTTCCAGGGGACGGATCAGGCGATGTCCCGATAGCGGTTGTGGTATTCCTGGCCCGGCAGGACCTCGCCGCGGTAGATCCAGACCTTGACGCCAATGACGCCATAGGTGGTCCGGCCGACATCGGTTCCATAGTCGATGTCGGCGCGCAGCGTATGACGCGGCACCTGTCCGCGGCGGAAGGAATCGACGCGGCCCATGTCACTGCCACCCAGGCGTCCGGACACGGTGATCATGAATCCCTTGGCACCCTGGCGCATCGCCCGCTGGCCGGCCGAGCGCATTGCCCGGCGCCAGCTGACGCGGCGCTCCAACTGCTCGCCCACGCTACGCGCCACCAGCGGCGCGCTCAACTCGGGCCGGTTCAGTTCCTTGACGTCGATGCGAATGCTGCGGCCCGTAATCCGGAGCAGCTGCTCCCGCAGCTCGTTGACGGTAGCGCCCTTGCGGCCGATGATCATGCCGGGACGCGCCGTCTCGACAATCACCTCCACCTGGTTGGACTGGCGTTCGATGTCAATGTGGCTGATATTGGCATCCGGCAGCCGATTCCTGATCGTGTCCCGGATTGCCCGGTCCTCGTTCAGCAGTGCGACATATTCCCTGCCGGAGGAATACCAGCGGCTGTGGTGTTCCTTGATCAACCCCAGACGGAACCCCATCGGGTGAACTTTGCGACCCATTCGTTACCTCAAATTGCTTCTTCGAGCCAGTCGTCGTCCGCTGCATCCACTTCGTCGAGCACCACGGTGATGTGCGACGAGCGCCTCCGCCAGGGCTTGAACCGGCCCCGACCGGCGAACCGGCGCCATCGGCGCATCGGTGCCTGGTCGGCGTAGACGGCCTTGATGTACATGCCGTCCTGGTCCAGGCCCAGGTTCTCGCTGGCGTTGTGCAGCGCGCTGGTGATGGTGCCCGCCAGCACCTCCGCAGCCCGTTGCGGCATGTGACGCAACATGTCCACAGCCTCCAGGGCATGCATGCCGCGCACCTCATTGACCACCAGCCTGGCCTTGCGGGGACTGATGCCCGTAAAGCGCATCTTGGCTGTCACTTCCATAATGCGGATCCGCCTCCTTCGCCGCCAATTGGTCCCGGCACTACCGTGCCGAGGTACCGCGCTCGGACCGCAGATGGCCGCGGAAGTAGCGCGTGGGGGCAAACTCGCCCAGTTTGTGGCCAACCATGTTTTCCGTAATCAGAACCGGCACATGGCGACGGCCGTCATGGACCGCGATCGTGTGGCCAACGAACTGCGGAAAGATGGTGGAGGCCCGGGCATAGGTGCGGATGACCCGCCGTTCGTTGCCTTCGTTCATGGCCTCGATGCGCCTGAGCAGCTTGACATCGACATATGGCCCCTTCTTCAGGGATCTGGACATGGATGCTCCTCAAAATCAGCGCCGCTTGGATCGGCGGCGCACAATGTTGCGATCGGTTCTGGGGTTGCGGCGGGTCCTGGCTCCCAGCGCCGGCCGACCCCAGGGGGTCTTGGGAGACGGCATGCCAATCGGTGACCGGCCCTCGCCGCCGCCATGTGGATGCGAGGCGGGATCCATGGCCACACCGCGCACGGTCGGACGGCGTCCCATCCAGCGGCGGCGACCGGCCTTGCCCTGCTCGAGGTTGGCATGGTCGGTGTTGCCCAACTGGCCGATCGTGGCCATGCAGTCCATGCTGAAAAACCGAACCTCGCCGGACGGCAGGCGCACCTGTGCCATGACGCCCTCCTTGGCCGTCAGACGGGCCGCAGTACCGGCGCTCCGCACCAGTTGTCCGCCGCGTCCCGGGTAAATCTCCAGGTTGTGCAGGAGAGCGCCCAGAGGAATGTTGCGGATGGGCAACGCGTTGCCCGGCAAAATTTCCGCATCGGGTCCCGACATCACTTCGCGGCCGATGTACAGACCTTCGGGGGCGAGGATGTAGCGCCGTTCGCCGTCCCGGTACTGGATCAGAGCGATGCGCGCACTGCGGTTGGGATCGTACTCGACCGACAAGACCCGGGCCGGCATGCCTATGCGGTCGCGCCGGAAGTCCACAATCCGGTAGCGGCGTTTGTGGCCGCCGCCCCGGTGCCGCACCGTGATTACGCCGCGGTTGTTGCGGCCGCCGCGGCGGCGCAGGGGCGCGACCAAGGATCGCTCGGGCTTTTCCCGGGTAATCTCCTCGAATGTCGGGCCGCTCATGTTGCGGCGGCCCGGCGAGGTGGGGTTGAATATCTTGACGGGCATGGCTAGATTGCCTCAGTCCCCTTCGTACACGTTGATGGTCTCACCCTCGGCAAGCGTGACCACGGCCTTCTTCCACTTCGGGCTGCGGATGAACACGCGGTTGCCGCGCCGACGGGTCTTGGCCGGCATCACCAGGATGCGCACCGACGCGACCTCGACATCGTAGAGCGCCTGCACGGCCTCTCGCACCTGCAGCCGATTGGCGCCCATGTCCACCTTGAACGTGTACTTGCCGTCGGCCTCCCCATACATCGTCTTTTCCGAGACGACGGGATTCTGAATCACCTGATGCAGGTTCATGTCGCCGCGCCTCCCAGCCAGTTTTCAAGTCCGGCCTGGGCATCCTGTGTGACCAGCACCACGTCCGCCTGCAGCAGATCCCGGACGTTGGCATACATGTAATGCAGGGTCCCAACCCCGGTCAGGTTACGGATTGCCCTCAGCATCGAATCACTGCCGGGGCCGTGCACAATCAGCGTGCGCCGATCCCGGATCCGCATGGCACGGAGCAGGGCGTCCATGTCCCTGGTCTTGAGATCCCGGCCGAATCCGGTCTCCACGATGCGAATGGCCTCGGCCTCGGCCTTGACGGTCAGGGCGCTGCGCACGGCAGCGCGGCGCATGGCCTTGGGCATCTGTTTGCGGTAGCTGCGCGGAGTCGGCCCGAACACGGTACCGCCGCCCACCCACTGCGGAGCCCGAATCGTGCCCTGCCGGGCACGGCCGGTGCCCTTTTGGCGCCATGGCTTGCGACCACCGCCTCGGACCTCGCCCCGCGTACGGGTCTTGTGGGTGCCTTGACGGGCGTTGGCCAGCTGGCGCACCAGAGCCTGCTGCATCAAACTGGCGTTGACCGGAGCCTGAAACACAGAGGCATCCAGATCGGCGGTACCGACGACTTCGCCGGCCGTATTCCAAACTTCGGCTTTCATGTTGCGTTGCGTATCGACCGCCCGTGCCGCTTCCTGGAACCGGGAAGCGGGCGGTTCAGACCTTTACCGCCCCCCGTATGGTGACCAGACCGTCGGCGGGTCCGGGCACCGCACCCTTGACAGCCAGCAGATGTTTCTCCGCATCGACCAGCACCACACGCAGGTTGTGCAGGGTGGTGCGGTCGTTGCCCATGTGGCCGGGGCCGCGGGAGCCCTTGAAGGTGCGGCCCGGCGTGGTGCCCGCACCCCGGGAGCCGGGTGCGCGGTGCCGATCGCTCTGGCCGTGGGTCTTGGGACCGCCCGCAAAGCCGTAGCGCTTCACCGCACCGGCGAACCCCTTGCCCTTGCTGACGCCGGTCACGTCCACCTTGTCGCCTTCGCTAAAGGCCGCGACCGTAATCTCGTCACCCCGGGCTACCTCGGCCGGACTTCCGAGCCGAACTTCCCGCAGGTGGCGCAGGGTCGGCAGCCCCGCCTTGGCCAGATGGCCGCGCTCGCCACCCGAGAGCTTGCGCGCAGGAACTTCCTCGTAGCCGATCTGGACGGCATCGTAGCCGTGCTCGGCATGATTCTTGATGGCCGTGACCCGGCACGGGCCGGCCTGGATGACGGTCACCGGCACGGCATTGCCGCTCTCCGCGTCGAAGAGCTGGGTCATGCCCACCTTGCGACCGAGAATCTGCTTCATGTGCATTCAGCCTCTCACGGTTCCCGACAGGGATCTACAGCTTGATCTCAACGTCGACGCCGGCCGGCAGGTTCAGCTTGGTCAGGCTCTCGCTGGTGCGCGGAACCGGATCGACCACGTCGATCAACCGCTTGTGGGTGCGGATCTCGAATTGCTCGCGGCTGTCCTTGTCCTTGAAGGGGGACCGGATCACCGTGAACTTCTCGATGCGCGTGGGCAACGGCACGGGACCGACCACCTGGGCTCCAGAGCGTTCCGCCGCCTCCACGATTTCGCGGGTGGACGCGTCCAGCAGCCGGTGATCGTAGGCCTTGAGCTTGATGCGAATAGTTGATTTGGGAGGCATCCTGACGTGTCCTCTGGCCCGTGGCAAAAAATCCGGAGCCCCTGGAGGCCCCGGCCAAAACTACTGGAGGATTTCGGTGATG
>JAAXGZ010000067.1 GCA_012271135.1 Caldilineales bacterium
TCAACGAAAGTGAAACAGTGCCGCCGCGGCTGGCACTGTTTACGTGTTATCAGTTGTGGTCCGACCCGGAAAGGACAGAAAACCCTCCATGCCTGGTGTTGCTTCACCAACGCCAAAAGGTTCTGTCAGCGTAACCCTTATTCCGGATCCTGCCCTCGCTACCTGATCCTGGGCGGCATCCGGAGCCCGTGTTGGCAGCCCAAGGTCCGCAGCCACATCGCTGCGCGGTCGCCGTACGGCATCGGAGTGACCGACAATGGCAGTGCCTACCGGCCTGGCAAAGACAAACGAGTCGGCTCCGATTCCGGTGGTCGGGAGCACCTCATCTGTGGTATCCAGATGGACAACACCGTCCCTGGGGTGAAAACAAGGACGGCAAGGCAACCCCACCGCATGTTTAGGGTGCGTCCACATCGTCGGGCGAAGAGCTCACGTCGCTGGTTTACCGCAGCGCGGATCCGGATGCCGTGAACAGGAAACAGAATCACAGCCGTGCAGCGCCTGCGATGCCCAATCCATCATGGAGTATCCATACGTCCACCGGACTGAGACCAAAATCAACGAAACCGAATACAGTACCCTGCGACACCGGCCGGACCGGCTGCGCACCAACATTAGTTGCAACTGCCGCCGGACACGAGACGCGGCGGCTGGGAGGAGAATCAGCCGGCGCGGCATGTCGCACCAGACCGCACCCGGTCGCCGACCTTACAGCAGGGTCTCGTAGAGTTCCCACAGCAGGGAACCAACGCGCCGAGGACCATATTCCGCGGCGCGCACCCGGCCGGCTGCCCCCAGTTCCGCTCCCCAGTCCGGATCCCGGTCCAACTGTGTTAGGCACCGGTGCAGGTCATCGAAATCATCCACGGAGAACCAGGCAGCATGATCATCCCCGGCCAGTTCTCGTAGACTGGGGATATCATGGCACAGCACGGGAACCCCGTAGGCCATCGCATCCAGGAGGGGAATACCAAAACCCTCAAGCAGGGAGGGCAGGACCACGGCGCGAGCACAGCCATAAAGGTCGCGCATGCGGGCCTGCGAGACCCAACCTGGAAACCACACTCTCTCCGTCAAGCCCAGCCTGCGCACTGCGGCCACCAACCGCTCCGGCTCACCGCCCCAACCCGGAGCCCCCGCCAGCACCAGGTGCCAGTCCGCACCAGTGCGTTCCAACCAAGCCGCGAACCCCTCAATCAACCACCCCAGATTCTTGCGCGGTTCCAGCGTGCCTAGATGAAGCAGGTAATTGTCCGGCAGAGACCATGCATCGTCCGACGCGCCTGCGGTATCCGTGTACGCTTCAACCTGCGGCTGCACCGGAACCGGCACCACCTCGATCCTGTTCGACGGCACCTCGAAGTAGCAGCGCACATCGTTGGCGGTGGCATGGCTGATGGCCAAGATCTTGGCTGCCTTGCGCACGCTGTGGCCACACAGAACCTGAAGATAACGCCGACGCGGGCCGGGAACCGCGGCCCGCATGCGCAGGAAGGAGAGATCCATCACAGTCACCAGGGACGGCACGGGACACAGGACCGGCAGTACATTCACCATGCCGTGAAACAGGTCGGGTCTGTGTACACGCAGGGCCCTTGGCAACGCGGTCTGCTCCCACAGAATACGCGGAAGAGGACGACCCACAGGCCAATGTGTTCTGCGCTGCGGCAAGGACAAGCCGGTTTGTTCCGACTGGTTGAGCCAAACCCGAACCTGCCAGTCAAGGGTCCGGTCCGCTTGGGTCGCCGCGAGAGCGTGCAAGGTTCGCGCCAGGTAGGTGCTAATGCCGGCGCCCGAGGCATCAGGCCGGCTACTCAGCAGGCTGGCGTTGAGTTCCAGCCGCGGGTGGTCAGACCTTGGCATCCGCGAGGCTCTGCTGCCAGGTTTCGACCAGGCCCTGCGCCACTCGTTCCATACTGAACTGTTCCTTCACGCGCTGGCGACCCAACCTGCCCAGACAGAGGCACATTTCCGGATCCCCCTGCAACGCGGCCAGGTGCGACCTGAGGGCGTCGGCATCCCGTTCCGGATAGACAAGTCCCGCTTCTCCAGCCGTGCACCGGCTCTCGCCGCTGTCGCTGACCACCACCGGGACTTCACAGGCCATGGCCTCCGTCAACACGCGACCGAATTGTTCCTGCCAACCGGTGGTTGACAAACTCGGCAGAACCAGAACACTCAGGGAGCGGTAGAACTCCGGCATGTCCCTGCTGGCCAAGCGTCCGCGGAATTCCACCCGGTCGAGGATACTCAATGCCTGGGCCTGCATCTGCAGCCGGGATTCGGACTCTCCGGAACCGGCCAGGGAGAGGGTCCAGTTGCCTTCAAGACCAGCACAGGCATCCAACAGGACATCAAGGCCCTTCTCCGGCAGCAGGCCGCCGGCGTAACCCACGGTGAACCCCTGTCCAGGTGCGGCTGCCTCCGGCGGACTGAACAATGTCGTGTCCGTGCCCATCTGCGGCACGACCTTCAACCGCTCGCTCGGGTACCCCTTGCGGAGCAGCACCTCGCTTACCACAGCGGTTCCGGCCAGTGCCCAAGTGCAGTAGGCAAAGCACCTGCGCTCAAACCAGCCGAAGGGAGGCGGATAGCGCTTGTACAGGTTTTGGCAACTGATAAAGACCGCCGGAACGCGGTGGCGGGAAGCCCACCGCACACCTTGGTAAGCCGCCAGGTTGTAGGCTTCCTCGTCCAGGTGCAGGATGTCCGGCTGCAATGCATCAAGGCGACTCGCCAAACCAGCGAAGTGGTAAAGGTGATAGTGCCCGTTCAAGCGGATGGGCACCACCATCTGGCGATAGCAACCCGAATCGTTGACTTCCAACATCTGTTCGCCGCGGGAGTCGCGCCAGGAGGGCGGTGACACCACCGTCAAGTCCACTCCCAGGCGCCCAATTTCCTCCGGCAGCCGCTGGTAACTGCCGGTTACCAGGGCCTTTGAAATCATCACCGCCCTCATGGTGGGGAGTATCTGGCGTCGTCACCGAACACCGGCATCGCCTAAATCGGGAACTGGACCGGGACATCCCGGTCCAGTAGGTCTCGCTCCTTGAGGGCCTGCCAGAATTCACCGGGAATATCGGCGGCCAAGCTTGCGATGTTCCGTTCCGTCTGCTCGATGCGCTCGGCCCCAACAACCGCCGTGGACACCCCGGGATGCGACAGCGCGAATTGCAGAGCCGCAGCCTGCAGGGACACGGCATGTTCCTTGCAGACAGTTTCGATGAGCCGAACCCGTGCAAGCACGTCCGCAGGGGCGTTGCGGTAGTAGTACTGCGCATCCTCCCGCGCCCCCGTCGCCAATACCCCCGAGTTGTACACCCCGGCCAGAATGACGCCCACACCTTCGCGGCGGCACCGCTCAATGAAGCCGAACGCATCCTGATGCAGGAGCGTGTAGCGCCCGGCGAGGAGGAAGCAGTCGAACCGTCCGTGTGCCATCAGTTGTTCCGCCAACTGCCAAGAATTGAGGCCGGCACCAACACCAACCCCCTTGATGATTCCGTCCCTTCGAAGACCGTCCAGGGTGCCATACGCCTCCGTGGAGGCAATGTCCACGTGGTTGTTCGGGTCGTGAATGTGGAGCAGGTCGACGCTGTCCAACTGCAGGCGCGACAGGCTCTCCTCGACGCTTTGCATGACCCCTTGATGGGTAAAGTCGAACCGGACATCCACGCCGTAACGGTTGACTAGGCGGCCAACCTTGGTCGCGATCAGGAATTCCGACCTCGGGCGCCCGGCCAACACCCGGCCAATGTGGACCTCGGACCGGCCGGCACCGTACAGCGGGGCCGTGTCCAGGAATCGAATGCCATTGTCAAGGGCGTGTTCCACGACAGCCGCGGCCTCGTTGGCATCGGTCAAGCGACCTACGGGAGCCCCACCGAAGCCAAGCCGCGGTACGTGCAGATCAAGCGAACCCAAACGGGCGGAGGGGATGGCGACCATGGCCTAACTGCTCAAGTCGATGGGGATGCAGGTACACGGGCATGCAATGAGCCATTGTAGGGGACTGCCGCCCGCAAGGATGGCAACCCGAACCGACCCGACGATCCCTGTTTGTCAGGAAAAGAAGCCAAGCATAGGATTCAAGCCGCGCCAACCCGCCCAAGGAAAAACTCACATGAGCGTCGTACTGTTGCACCAGAACATTCAGCACATGGATGAGGATCTGATCGCCAGACTTAAGACCGCGGGCCAACCACGGGAACTGATCGTCTCCACGGATCCCACCGAGTACATGGATCGGATCGAGGACGTGGAAATCATTGCCGGCCACCCGTCCGCCGAAGTTCTGTTTGCCGCCGAGAATTGCCGCTGGGTGCAGATCTTCTCGGCCGGGGCCGATGCCCTGCTGATGAAACACCCCGAAGCGAGGGACATGGACTTTCAGTTGACCAACGTGTCCGGCATCCATGCCATTTCCATCACCGAGCACATTTTCTCCCTGCTGCTCACGCTGGCGCGCAGCATTCATGTGTCCATCCGCGCCCAAGCGGACAAGGATTGGGTCAAGCATGAACATGCCGACGTGCAGGAGGTGGCCGGGACCACCATGTGCCTAATCGGGGTCGGCAGCATCGGCAGCCGCGTGGCCCGCACGGCCCATGCCATGGGCATGACCGTCCTGGGGGTGCGCCGTCACAAGGGCCTGGACCTCCCCCAGGGCATTGCGGAGGTGTTTGGTCCGGATCAACTGGGGGAGGCGATGGGACGGGCCGACTGGGTGGTGTGCTGTGCACCGCACACGCCGGGAACACATGAGCTCGTCCAGGAGGAGCATTTCCGCGCGATGCAGCCGCACGCCCACTTCATCAACATCGGCCGGGGCAAGGTGGTGGTCGAACCGGCCCTGGTCCGGGCCCTGCAGGAGGGCTGGATCAAGGGCGCGGGCCTGGACGTCACCTACGAAGAGCCACTGCCGGCGGATTCACCGCTGTGGGACATGGGAAACGTGATTGTCACGAGCCACTACTCGGGCCAGTCCGAGTCCTACGGTGAACGGGCGACCGAGGTGTTGCTGGACAATCTGGTTAGGTTCAACGAGGGGCGGCCCCTGAACAACCTGGTGGACAAGAAACTGGGCTATTGACCGAATCGAGCCCCGCTTCAAACCACGGTCGCGGGAAGCCGACGGTCCGGCACCGACCGAACCCTGCGTGCCCGGCCTTCCCGTACGAAGACACGGGCACGCTCCCGAAGCTGCTGCGGCTGGACGTTGGGTGATCCCCAACACAGTGATACACTCCGCCTGGCTGCCCGGCAGCCATCCCAAACCAATAAAATAAGGAGTGCTCTATGGCCTTCCGGCGCGCAAGGGGCCTGACCCCTTTCATTGTGATGCTGTTGACTGCCCTGGCCTTGGCGGGTTGCGGGGGTGGTGCCCCCGCGGAGGAAGCGGAAGCACCGGAGCCGGCACCCATGGAAGACGCGATGCCGGATTCCCGTTACAACCAGTCCCCCATGCTGAACCAGCGGGTCATGGACGGGACGCTGCCTCCGGTGGACGAGCGACTGCCGCTCAACCCTGTGGTAATCACACCGCGGGCCGACTTGGGCGAATCCGTCGGGAAGTACGGTGGGACACTGGCGGTCATGGCGATCGACCCCAACTATGACGCCTTCGGTGCGGAATGGGGCGACGGCGGCGGCTACGTCAACGAGTCGCTGGCGACGTTTGATCTGGCGGACCGCGTCTTCACCGAGAACATCGCCGAATCCTGGTCGGTCAACGACGATCTGACCGAACTCACCGTCAACCTCAGGGAAGGGGTCCGCTGGTCGGACGGCAACGCGCTGACCACGGACGATATCGCCTTCTGGTGGAACGACATCATGCTGAACGAGACCCTGACCCCCTCCATCCCGGCCTACTTCAAGTCGGCGGACGGGGAGCCGATGGTCCTCAACGTAATTGACGACTATACGTTCAGTCTGCAGTACAGCAGCCGCTACGCCGCCATCGCGGACCGTCTGTCCAGCCTGCAGCCGTGGGCGCCCAAGGCCTACCTGACCACCTGGCACCCGGATTACAGCGACAACGCCGCGGCGGTCGCCACGGAGGAAGGCTTCGCCGAGTGGTACGAGGCGTTCCTGGCCCACTACGCCGGGCGCGCCTTCATCATCTACGGCCCGGACCGCCCGATTCTGGGCCCGTACATCGTCGGCCCCCTGGACTCGGTGGGCACCCGCCTTTCCGAGCGCAACCCTTTCTACTGGAAGGTGGACTCGGACGGCAATCAGCTGCCCTACATCGACTACTACGAACGCGTTCTGGTCGGCAGCCGGGAAATCCTGGAGGCCAAGGCCATTACCGGCGACTACAACTTCGGTGGTGCCTGGGCGGATTTGGCGAACTATCCCCTGCTCCAGGAAAACGCCGAGGCGGCCGGGTACACGGTCCGCCTCTACCCCGGACAGAACTGGGGCGGCAGCGTGAGCTGGGCCTGGAACTACACCAGCAAGGACCCGTTCCTGAAGGAGCTGTTCAACGACCTGCGCTGGCGCCGCGCCATGTCGCTGGCGCTCGACCGGGAGGCCTACAACCAGGTGTTCAACCTGGGCCTGACCGAACCCCGGCAGGCAGTGCCGCCGCCCGACTGGTCCTTCCGCGAGGAAACGATGGGCTATACGGATGTCGAGTACGACCCGGATACGGCCAACGCGCTCCTGGACGAACTGGGCTTGGCCTGGGACGCCAACGAGGAATGGCGGACGCGTCCGGACACCGGTGAACAGTTGATCCTGTTCACGGAGATCGGCAGCGAAGGCCACCGGGCCGGGGAATGGGACTTTATCACCAGCCAATGGCGCGACGTTGGCATCGAAGTCAAGTACAAGCAGGTGGACCACGCCCTGTACGCCCAGCACCTGCTGGCCAACGACCTGGACATCGGAACCTGGGGCGCCGGCGGCCCGTCCGAGGCGGTCAGCCACGCGGTCTTCCCCATTCGGCTGGTACCGCCCTGGCACTGGCGCACCTGCTGCGCGCTGGCCGGGATCGCCTGGTACGACTGGTGGGAGTCCGGCGGCGAAGCCGGCGAGGAACCACCGGAGGTAATTCAGGAGCTGTACGGCCTGCTCGACGAGTGGCAGGACGAACCCATTGGCACTGCACGGTACAAGGAACTGGGCCAGGCGATGGTGGCGCTCAACGAGGAGAACCACTGGTGGAACGTCATGACCAGTCCTTCGCCCGGCATCAGCCATGCCATCGCGGCCTCCGCGGTCGACAACAGTGTCAAGAACCTGCGCCTGCCCGAAAAGGACGGCGGCTGGTGGCTGATTGAACTGCTCTATATCGACGAATAGCCGCTGACTGCTTGACGTTCGCGGGTCCCGGTCGCCGACGTTTTGGTGACCGGGACCCGCGCCGTCCACCTGCCGAGCCGGCTTCAAGGGGGCCGTGCACCCGACACGGGAAACCCACCGGCGCGAGGCGAGTTTGAATGGACGCCGACCAACCCCTGTTGGAAATCCGGGACCTCAAGACCCACTTCCATATCCGACAGGGCACAGTCCGGGCTGTCGACGGGGTGTCGCTGTCCGTGTTCCCCGGCCAAACCCTGGCCATCGTGGGTGAAAGCGGCTGCGGCAAGAGCATCACGGCCCAGTCGATACTGCGCATCCTCCCGCGGGCCGGGCGCATCGAGCACGGCCACATCCATCTGCAGTTGTCCGGGGGGGATCCAAGCCGCGGGGAAATCGTCGATCTGGTCGGCCTCAATCCGAAGGGCGGCGCCATGCGGGAGATCCGCGGCGGCGAAATCGGCATGATCTTCCAGGAACCGATGTCGACCTTCAGCCCGGTCTACACCATCGGCCACCAAATTGCGGAGGCGGCCCGCCTTCACCGGACCACAGACGACATCGAGCCCCGAGAGCTCGTACTGGACATGCTGGCCCATGTGGGGTTTGCCCATCCGGACCGCACCTGGAGCCAATATCCCCATGAACTCAGCGGGGGCATGCGCCAACGGGCCATGATTGCCATGGCCCTGATCGGCCGTCCGCGCATTTTGATCGCGGACGAACCCACGACCGCCCTGGACGTAACCACCGAGGCACAAATCCTGCGGCTTATGAAGCGGCTCCAGGCGGAGTTCGGCATGGCCATCATCTTCATCACCCACGACTTGGGCGTGGTGGCCCGGATGGCCGACCAGGTGGCGGTCATGTACCTGGGCAACATCGTCGAACAGGGGGATGTCGACACGGTGTTCCATGCCCCCAGACATCCCTACCTGAAGGCCCTGCTGCGCTCCGTGCCCCGTCTGGATCCGGCCGAAAACATCGGCCTTGAACCCATCTCCGGCATGGTCCCGGATCCCTTCAGCCGACCCGCGGGCTGCCCCTTCCATCCCCGCTGTCCGGAGTTCATGCCGGACACCTGCGACACCGCCGTGCCGCAACTCCTGCCCGCGGTCGCCGAGCCGGGGCGAACCCGGGCCGCCTGCCATCTGTACACATGACCGCGCAGACCCCGGCCGGGACGGAAGCCACAATCCTGCGTGTGCGCGATCTGCGCATGCACTTTCCCATCCAGAAGGGCTTCCTGCGCCGCACCGTCGGCTGGATCAAGGCCGTCGACGGGGTGGATCTGGAACTGGGCCGGGGTCAAACCCTTGGCCTGGTGGGGGAATCGGGATGCGGCAAGACCACCACTGCGCGCTGCATCCTGGGCGGCTACGAAGTGACCGACGGCGAAATCCTCTTCAACGATCCCGAACTGGGCTGGGTGGACATTGCCAGCATCTCCAAGGACGAGATGTTCTCGGTGCGGCGCAACGCCCAAATCATCCTCCAAGACCCCTACGGCTCCCTGAATCCCCGCATGACGGTCCTCGACATTGTGGGCGAACCACTGCTCATCAATGGGATCCGAGGCTCGGAACGGGAGCAGCGCGTGGCCGAACTGCTGTCCCTGGTGGGACTCAGGCCCGAATACATGTCGCGGTACCCGCACGCCTTCTCCGGCGGCCAACGACAGCGCATCGGCATCGCACGGGCCTTGGCCCTGCAGCCGCAGATGGTGATTTGCGACGAACCGGTTTCGGCCCTGGACGTCTCAATCCAAGCCCAAATCCTCAATCTGCTCGAGGAATTGCAGGACCGGTTCGGACTTGCCTATCTCTTTGTCGCCCACCAGCTCAACGTGGTTTCGCACATCTGCGACCGCGTGGCCGTGATGTATGTCGGAAAGGTGGTCGAATCCGCCCCGACCGGCCAGCTGTACGACCGGCCGCGGCATCCCTACACGGAAGCCCTCCTGTCCTCCGTGCCGCGGCCGGATCCCCGTAACCAGGCGGATGAGATCGTGCTGGAAGGGGAAGTGGCCGATCCGGCCAACCCCCCGTCAGGCTGTCTCTTTCACCCGCGCTGCCGCTACGCCGTGGAACAGTGTCGCCTGGAGGAACCCGAACTCCGCCCCGCGACAGCGGGCCACTTCGTCCGCTGCCACCTGGCCGACGACTTGGAACTCATGGGCGTTTCCGCCCCCGCCGCCTGATGGACCGGCCTCGTCGTTCCCAGTGGCTGCGCCAGGCATGCGCTGTGGCGCTGTGGCTTCTGCTCAGCGGACTGCTGCTGGTGCTGTTCGTGCAGCTCTACGAACTGACGCGCACTGCCAGTCCCTGGCTGATCCCGGCCAACTTCGAACAGGAGGTGGCTTCGCGGGCCCGGCCCATGCTGATATCCAACAGCGTGCTGGTTCTGGGGGCAATCGGGTGGATTGGAGCCGTGGTGCTAACCATGGGCCGGCTGCTGGACCTTGGCCGAAACCCCGACAGCGACCTGAAGCGGTTCTGTACCCGTTGGTTCGGCATGGTGGCCGGGTTGCTGGCCCTGCTGTGGCTGGCCGACCGATGGCTGCCGCTTCCCTCCTGATCCGCCGCACTGCCGTCCCCGCCCATGACCCAGTACATCATCAAGCGCATCCTGCTGTTCATCCCCATGCTGTTCGTGATCAGCATGCTGGTCTTCGTTCTGATCCAGCTGCCGCCGGGGGACTACCTGACCACCGTCCTGATGCGCATGGCGGAGAGTGGAGAGGAGGTGGACCAGGCCCTGATCGAGGGTCTCACGCGGCAGTACGGCCTGGACCGACCGCTCTACCGGCAATACCTGCTCTGGATTTCCAACATCGTGTTCCGGGGCAACTTCGGACGTTCCTTCGAGTGGGGGATGCCGGTGGCCGACATCATCTGGGAGAGGCTGGCCTGGACCGTGGTCCTGTCGCTGGGCAGCATTGTCTTCATCTGGATCGTCTCCTTTCCGATCGGCGTCTACTCGGCCACCCACCAGTACTCCTTCTTCGACTACCTGGTCACCCTATTCGGCTTTTTGGGCAAGGCCACGCCCAACTTTCTCCTGGCCCTGATTCTGATGTGGGCCGGCTGGTCCTGGTTCGGCTGGACGATGGGCGGCCTGTTCTCACCCGAATACCAACGGGAAGCGTGGAGCTGGGCCAAGTTCGTGGACCTGCTTAAGCACCTGTGGGTGCCCCTGGTGGTGCTGGGCACGGCCGGGACCGCCAACCTGATCCGGATCCTGCGCTCCAACCTGCTGGACGAACTTGAAAAGCCCTATGTGCAGGCCGCGCGGGCAAAGGGGGTCTCCGAGTTCAAGCTGATCTGGAAGTATCCGGTGCGCATCGCCATCAATCCCTTCATCTCCGGAATCGGGGGCGTGCTGCCCGAACTCATCTCGGGGGCCGCCATCGTCTCCATCGTGCTCAGCCTGCCCACCACCGGGCCGGTCATGCTCAATGCCCTGCTGAGCCAGGACATGTACCTGGCGGGCAGCTTCCTGCTGATGCTGGCCACGCTGGCCCTGATTGGCACGCTGATCTCGGACATCCTGCTGGCACTTCTGGATCCGCGCATCCGCCAGGGCGTCTGACTGCACACCCGGCCCGCCTGCCATGACCGCCGAAACCATGACCGTGCTGCCGGCCGCAGACGCCACCGAGCGCCTGGACACGGCGTCGCAGTGGCAGTTGATGCGTTGGCGCTTCCTGCGCCACAAGGCGGCCGTGGTCAGCCTCTTCGTGATTGCCTTCTTCTACGCGATGGCGATCGCGGTCGAATTCGTAGCCCCGTACGACCCCAACATTCCCAACGTCTTCTACCAGTACGCGCCACCCATGCGCATCCGGTTCCTACACGAAGGCCGCCTCCACCGGCCGTTCACCTACGACTACGTCCAGAGCCGCGATCCTAAGACCCTGCGCATGGTCTTCGCGGAGGACGAGGAGCAACCCCATCCCATCCGGTTCTGGGTCAAGGGCGACCCCTACCGCTTCTGGGGACTCTGGCGGGGCGACCGGCATCTCTTCGGCCTGGAGAATCCGGACGCGCGGATCTTTCTGCTGGGGACCGACGAACTGGGACGCGACATGCTTTCGCGCGTGGTCTACGGCACACGCATCTCCCTGTCGATCGGGTTCATCGGCGTCATTCTCAGCCTGGCCCTGGGGGTCCTGCTGGGAGGCGTGTCCGGCTACTTCGGCGGGACGGTGGACCTGTTCATCCAGCGGATGATTGAACTGCTGCAGTCCCTCCCGCAGATCCCGCTGTGGCTGACGCTGTCCGCGGCTCTGCCGCGGGAGTGGACGGCGATCCAGATCTACTTCGGCATCACGATTGTGATTTCGGTGGTCGCCTGGACGGAGATTGCCCGCGTGGTCCGGGGCCGCTTCCTCGCCCTGCGCGAAGAGGAGTTCGTGTTGGCCGCACGCTTCCTCGGGGCCAGCGAGACACGCATCATTTTCCGGCACCTGGTGCCGTCCATGACCAGCCACCTGATCGCGGTCCTGACCCTGCGCATCCCCGAGATGATCCTGGCGGAGACCGCCCTGAGCTTCATTGGTCTCGGCCTGCAAGCCCCGGTCGTGAGCTGGGGCGTGTTGCTGGCCGACGTACAGAACATCCGCACCGTGGCCAGTTCCCCCTGGCTGTTCTCGACGGGCGTCTGCATCATCGTGGTCGTTCTCTGCTTCAACTTCACGGGCGACGGACTGCGCGACGCGGCGGATCCGTATACCCACTAATCCCTGCCCCGCGACCCGGCCGATCCCGGCGCAGGTACACTAACCGGCATGCAGGAACTCGTTCTGGCCCTGGACATCGGCTCGTCCTCGGTCCGGTGCCGCGCCTACGACCAAGCCGCCCGGCACGTCAGCAGCACCCCCGACAATCCACCCCTGCACGCGCGCACCTATGCGCTGGGCCACGACGGAACCCTGCCCGTCGGCGAGGTTACCGCAGCCGCCGACGCGGTGGTGGACGATTGCCTGGCCGATCTGAGGAGGCTGTCCGGAGACGTCTGCATCCTGGGTGTCGGGATTTCCTCACTCGCCATGAGTCTGGTGGGTGTGGACGCGGATGGACGCCCGGTTACACCGGGGTTCACCTATGCCTGCCGCCATGGGGCTGCCGCGGCGGAGCAGTTGCGCGGCCAACTTGAGGAACAAGGGGAGTTGGAGGCCACATGGGCGCGGACCGGCGTACCCATCCACACGGCGTACGCCCCGGCCCAACTACTCGGCCTGGACGCCACGGAACCCGGACTGCTGGCACAAACGGCGTGCTGGCAGACGCTGGGCAGCCATCTGCTGGCGCGCTGGACAGGCCGGCCGGCAGCCCCCATTTCCACCTGCGAGGCAGGATGGACCGGGTTGCAGGATAGACATCGGCAAGCCTGGAGTTGCGAACTGCTGAACCTGTTGCCCATCTCGGAGGAACATCTGTCCCCGCTCAGGGATTACAGTGAAAGCCTGGCTACGCTGGCCCCCGCCTATGCCCAAAGATGGCCGGAACTGGCGGAAAGCCGCTTCTGCCTGCCGGTGGGCGACGGCGCCGCCGCCAACATCGGCAGTGGCGCCGTGGATCGAACCTCGTTGGCGGTGACCATCGGCACAAGCGCCGCCGTCCGCGTGGTCCTGCCAAATCGGCCGGACGGCACTGCCCCCGAAGTGCCGGTCGGACTATGGTGCTATCGGATCGATCACAACCGGCATCTACTGGGCGGCGCCCTGACGGACGGTGGTTCGATTCCGGTTTGGATCTGCAATTTGCTGGGCGAAACCCGCGCCGATCTCGAACAACAGGCCCGCGCGGTGCACCCCGACAGCCATGGCCTGACCATCCTGCCGTTCCTGCAGGGCGAACGAAGCCCGGGCTGGGCCGACAATGCCTCGCTCAGCCTGCACGGCATCACCGCCGGCACGGAACCGGGCCAACTGATGCGAGCCGGCCTGGAGGCGGTGACCTACCGTCTGGCGTTGATCATCCGGAAACTGGCTCCCGCCATCCAGCCGGACACGGCCATCCTAGCCAGTGGCGGCAATCTCGAGTACTCGGATCTTTGGTGCCGGATTCTGGCAGGCGCCAGCCAACGGCCGGTCCAGCGAACCCGATCCACGGAGACCACCAGCCGCGGTGCCGCCATTCTTACGCTGGAGGCCATCCTGGAATCCGAGGCGCGTCCGCCGGAATTCCACATTGCCGATCGCTTTGAGCCGAACCCCGACGAAGCGCCGACTTACGACAGGGGTCTCGCGCGGCAGGTGGAACTCTATGAACACATCTACGGTCAGGCATGAGCCAACTGCCCAGCCCTTGCTGTCCCGGTCGGTATCCACCACCACATACGCGCCAACGGCACCGGGTGTTCGCCGACCGAATCCGGTCAATGAGCCGTAGGACAATCCTTGCCAATTTGAAAGAGGCTTATATCCAATAGTTGACAGGTGAAGGTTCACCGCGGAGCCGGCATGGCGCGTGGTGCGACCGTCGATGGCCGAGTTCTTCTTCCGAGTTACGTACGGAGTTTCCCGCCGCGCACGCATGTCCTTCACACAATCCTTCGTGTCGCAGCCGCGGTCGCCGGCCAGTGTGCGCGGCCGGCAGCCCCGTTCCCGCACCCTGTCCAGGGACTCCGGAACCACATCCCACTCGGCCGTGTCGATGGCCTGGGCTGACCGTGAAGTCCATCAACAGGCCTTTGCCGTGTTCCATCAGGGCATGGCCCGGAAACGCCAGCTTGGTTTCTCTCCCCCGCCCCTTGCGCAGCCGCCGCGCCTCGGGATCCGTGATGCTGGCGCGGGTCGCGTTGCTCCGGCGCTCCCCGCGGAAATCCACGCTCGGGTTGTCGGGATCATCGTCGTCCGAAGGAGGGGTAGTTGCAGTGGACTGTAACCTATGATAATCCATCCCAATCATGGGTAACAGGCTTGTCAAAATCGGCAAGGCCGCGGAGATGCCGGGGACCACCCCGGAGGTTCTGCGCAAGTGGGAAAAGACCGGCGAACTGCTGCCGGCCCGCAAGACCCGCGGAGGCACGCGCTACTACGCCGTGGCGGACCTGCTCGGCAGTGCCAACGAGGCGGCCCCCACCCTTTGCCATGCCCGTGTGTCCGGACACGCGACCGGAAGGCCGACCTGGACCGGCAGCAGGCGGCCTTGGAAGCCTACTGTGCGGCCCAGGGCTGGCAGGCGGAGACGATCCGGGACCTGGGCCGCGGCCTGAACTACCGCAAGGCCGGGCTGCAGCGACTGCTGGACCTGATCATGAAACGCCGGATCAAACGTCTGGTGATAACCCACAAGGACCGCCTGCTGCGTTTTGGAGCCGAACTGGTGTTTGCCCTGTGCGAGCTGCAAGGCATCGAGATTGTGATCATTCACCAGGGCGAACCTCCATCCTTCGAGGAGGAGCTGGCGCAGGACGTGCTCGAGATCATCACCGTGTTCTCTGCCCGTTTGTACGGCAGTCGCTCGCACCAGTCGCGCAAGTTGATCGATGCGCTGAAGTCGGCGCAGGAACAGGCGTGATCTGCGCCCACCGCATCGCCCTGGACCCGAATGCCAAGCAGGCGTCGCTGCTGGCCCAGCACTGCGGCTATGCGCGCGTGGCGGGCAACTGGGCGCGGGACGAATTCCGGGCCTCCTGGTTCACGGGGGACGGCATGTCCGGCGAATGGCTGTCGGACATGGACCTGCGCAAACGGTTCAACGCCGTCAAGTTTGACCTTTTTCCGTGGTGCAGATGCTTGTCCCAGGCGGCTGCCAAGAACGCGATCATCCACATGGGCAAGGGGTTGGACGGATGGGGCGACTACTGCAAGGCTCGGAAGCACGGCGAACAGCCCCGCAAAGTAGGGTTTCCGCAACTCAGAAAGAAGCACCGGAAAATGGCCTACACGGCCTCCAACGGGCGCAACACGGTCCAGGTGGACGGACGGAAAATCCGGTTGCCGGTCGTGGGCTGGGTGCGGATGCGGGAGGAACTGCGGTTTGAAGGCGACATCGGTGAAGTCACGGTGTCCAAGTCCGGCAAACGCTGGTTCGCATCCATCCAGGTGCACACCGCCAACGAGCCAGCCCCGCCAAGGCCCGGCCCCACGGTGGGCATCGACATGGGCGTGAAGACGCTGGCCGTTGTATGGGATGGGGATGCAACGACGGAGGTGGCCAATCCGCAGGCCTTGGCTTCCAAGTTGAAATCGCTGCGCCGCCTGGACAAGGCCATCGCCCGCAGCATCCATACGCACGGCAGGCACAATCCATCCAAGCGCAGGGACGGACTGTATGCCCAGCGCAGGCAACTGCACATCGACATTGCCAACCTGAGAGCCGACCACCACCACAAGGCCACCACGCAGATAGCCAAACGCGGCGGCACGGTGAAGGTGGAAACGCTCAACGTCGACGGCATGAAGCACAACCGCAGGCTGGCCCGGGCGCTCAGCGATGCCGGCATGTCCGAATTCGTGCGGCAGCTGGAGTACAAGTGCCTTTGGTACGGAACGGAGTTCCGGCGCGTCGACCGCTGGTATCCGTCATCGAAGACGTGCAGCCGGTGCGCAGCCGTGAAGCAGTCGCTCCTGCTCTCGGAACGGACCTACCGCTGCCACCGGTGCGGATTCGAGTGCGACCGGGACGAGAACGCCGCCCGCAACCTCCAGGCGTACACGGGTCACACGGAGCCGGCCCGAACCCTGAACGCGCTCCCCAGGCCGGCGAGGTCCGCCGGCGAAGAAAGGGACGTGGAGACCCGTAAGACACACTGCCGTGAGGCACGCGCACGGTCCGTGAAGCGTCTACCGGACAGCCAGCCATCATGGTTCGATTACCCCGGACCTTGACAGGTTGGCGTAGGTTCTGGAGACCGGAGCGGTTCATCCTTGGGACGAAAGCTCCTGGGCTGGCCGCGGCCCCGATCAGGGTTCCGTCCACACGGAAGTGCTCGTCCGACAGCAAGCTCTCCGCATCAGCCTCCCACACCACCTCGTCGACCAGGGCGCGTCCCGCGTCGTGCGCCAGCAGCCGCTACCGGTTCTTGGTGAACACCCGTGGCATCGAAGCTGCGCTCGATCAGGCCCATGTCCAGGAACCAGCGGAACGGCAGGTTGTATGCGAGTTCCATGCAGACGGCGCGCTCGCTGCGCACCGCGTACAGGGCAATCAGCAGAGGGGCCTCTCCAGCCGCTCGGGCGGTACCGAGGCCCGGCCCACCTTGGCGTACATGCGGTCGAACGCCGGCGACAGACGCGCCAGGGCCGCGTCGGCCACCGCCTTGAGCCGTCGCAGGGGATGGTCCTTCGGCATCCGCTCCCCGGGTCCACAATGGCCAGTATCGTGCGTTGGGCGTTGGGTCGACCGCGCATGGAGAGTGCCTCCCGACTGGATGACGCCTGTCCCAGCCGAGGGCGTCTCGGAGCAGTCTGCTGTGGCTGTTATGGTAGTGGCCATACTGACAAGTCATGCCGGCAGGCAACTTGGGGTTCCCCGTTCCTGGATTACCAGGGGCGTGTCCTAATCACGGTTTTGCCAGTGAGGGCTTGGCCGTTTCATTGCAGTAGGGAGGAATCTGATGAAGTTGTTCCATTTGCTTGTGTCTGTGTTGACCCTCAGTGTGGTTCTGTTGGCCGCCTGTGGGCCGCCGGAAGCCGCAGCTCCACCGGAAGAGGCCGAGGAACCGGCGGCGGAAATGGCGGCCCCGGAGAGTGAATATTCCCAGTCTCCCTATCTCGACGCACGGGTGGCTGCCGGTGAACTGCCACCGGTGGACGAACGCCTGCCCACCAACCCCCTGGTGGTTACGGCGGGCGTGATTTCTCAGGTGGAGGATCTGCCGGATCTGGAGATTGGCCAGTACGGCGGCGTGATGCGTTTTGCCCATCCGAGTCCGGACGTGCATGCCGATATCGCCATCATGCTTATTGAGAATGTACTGGCGGCTCCCGGTATTGGCATAACCGGGATCTACGGCAACGTTGTCGAAAGTTATGAGGTCAATGACGACAACACGGTCTTTAGTTTTAACTTGCGGGAAGGCCTGAAGTGGTCGGATGGCGAACCTGTAACCACCGCTGATGTGCGCTTTGTCTATGAGGATGTGCTTCTGAATGAAACCTACACCCCGGGGTTCCCCAACAAGTTCCGGGCGGCAGGCAGTCCCGATGGCGATCCGATGACCTTGGAGATTCTGGACGACTATGCGTTTACGATTTCTTTCAATGAAAGCTATGGCGGATTTCTAAGGGAGTTGAGCATCAAGGGTTGGCAAGGTTACACAGATGTATTCAAACCGGCCCATCACTTAAAACCCATCCATTCCGAATACGGCGACGCTGACGAAATCCAGGCCATGATGGATGAAAAAGGCCTGGACAAACAGCAAGCGCTGTTTGCAGCCGTCGACTGCCTTGAATGGGACTTGTACACGCAGCGCTGCAGTGGGTTCCCGGCGATGTGGCCCTGGATTAATGTAACCGACAATGATAGCTTCATGAGGTTTGTCCGCAACCCGTATTACTTCAAGGTTGACGCGGCCGGCAATCAGTTGCCCTACATCGACGAGGTTGTATCTGCCTTGGCGGCGGACACCGATGCAGTCAACCTGAAGGCATTCGCCGACGAAGTGGATTTGTTGCGGGAAGACACGGCGTTGCTGAAACTGCCCCTATACCAGGAAGCCAAAGACAAGGGTTACATCAACTTCGCCATCCTGGACAACCATGTCGATCCCACATCCCTCTGGCTGAACTATACATACGATGATCCGGTATGGCGGGAAGTGGTCAACAACGTAGAGTTTCGCCGGGCACTTAATCTGGCGATCAACCGGCCGGAGCTTATTGAGACTGTCTACTATGGATTTGGGTCTTTGCCTGAAACGGTGCCAAGCGAACATGACCTGGCCCAGGCCCAAGAAATTTTGGATTCGATCGGTATGGACCAGCGGGACAGCGACGGTTGGCGGCTGGGCCCCGATGGCAATACCTTTGTATTGCACTTTGAGGTGGCTGACCACGCCCCGGATATGTTGCCGGTGGCGGAGCTGATGGTGGAATACTTCCAGGAAGCAGGCATCAAGACTAACCTGAAGAAGCTCGAACCGTCTTATTGGGGCGAACTTTTCGGTGCAAACGGATTGCAGGCTACCCTGCTCTGGTCGGTCCAACCCATGTGGCGGGACGACACCTGGGATGATTACACGATCATCACTCGAGTGTCCACTGAATGGAGGAGATGGGTAAATTCCAATGGAGAGAGCGGGCTAGAACCGCCAGCATCGGTCCAGCGCCTGGTAGAAATACACCAGGAACGGATAGCCGCCATTCCTGCCTCGGAGGAAGACCTGGCTCTCGCTGAGGAAATTTACCAGATTCATTATGACAATTTGTGGGTTTTACCTATTGCTGAAAAGGTGGGGTACGTGCTGGTGACGGATGCGGCGATGCGCAATGTGCCGATCGCAGGCCAGGCCATTGCCGGCAACAACAGTGGCGAGCAAATGTTCTACGCCAGCGAGTAAACTTGCGGACAAGAGGTTTTGGTAGGAAGGGAGCTGTTCCGCGACAGGAACAGCTCTCTTCCACGTTTGGCCGTTGCTGAAGGTGCAGGATGCCCCTGGTGGACAAGGAGATGCCATGAATACGGAAATTACACAAGCCCAGATTGACGCCTACCAAACCCACGGTTTCGTCGTGATCGATGAATTCCTCACGCCCGAGGAACTGGAGACTTGGCGCGACGCCGTGGACCAGGCCGTGCGCGGGCGCAAGGACCGGAAGCTGGTCGTCGAAGGCACCGTGGACGACGATCGCTGGAAGGATGACGGCTCCTTCTATGACTACATCTTTGTCCAGCGCCTCAATTTGTGGAAGGACAATCCGGCGGTCAAGGACCTCATCCTGGATCCCCGCATTGGCCGGATGGCCACCGAACTGGCCCAGACGGACGGCATGCGCGTGTGGCACGACCAGGCCCTGATCAAGCAGCCCTGGGCCAATGCCACGGCCTGGCATCACGACAATCCGAAGTGGTCCTTCTATTCCCCGGATGCGATCAGCATCTGGATCGCGCTGGACGACGCCACCTCCCACAACGGGTGCCTCTACTTTCTGGCCGGTTCCCACAAGCAGACCACCTACGTCAACGTGCCGATCGCCGAGAACATGTCGGACCTCTTTCGGGAGTATCCCGATTTTGTGGACATGGAATCCATCGCCGCACCCATGAAGGCGGGTTCCTGCTCCTTCCACAATGGCTTGCTGGCCCACGGGGCCGGCGCCAACATGACCTCCGGCTGGCGCCGCGCCATGACCTGTGCCTTCATGCCCCATGGCAGCACCTTCAACGGGATTCAGAATGTCCTGAGCGACGAACAGTTCGCCTCGTATGCGATCGGGGACGAACTGAACGACGACCACCAGAACCCGGTGGTCTACCACCGGAACGAATCCCTGATTACCGTGTAGCAGGCTGCTGAATCATGGATTCGGCCCGCTGCCGACGGTTTTGTTGGTGTGCGGACGCGGCAAGGTGGTGGTGCCAGTAGGCCTTCCGCATCCGGTACCGGCAGAAGACACAGGCTGCCGACAGCGAACCGGCGCGCGGGATCGCCCCGATCAGAAGACGCTGCTTCGGGTTCGGAGCAGCGTCCGCGAGTGTCATTCCCCTGTCTGATCCTCGTTTGGAATCCGCAACAGGGACCGCCATTCAGCCGGTGATTGCCGAACGGCCAGGATGCGGTCGACCGCATCCGCGGGAGGGCCGTCCCGGCGCCAAGCTTCCTCGATCCGATCCCGGTCCGCCGGAGCCACTCGGTCGGGCAGGAGCTTGTGCAGCGGGTCAACGGCTACTTCCAGCCGGATTGCCCGAAGTTCCCGATTGTGCCGTTCCCGCTCGGCTTCCCGCTCCCGGTTGTACCGTTCCCGCTCGTATTCCGCGTCGGCCGCCTGATCGCGCCAGCGGCCTTGTCCTGCATCCCACCATTGGAAGCGCGGCGGGCACCCCGTATCCGGCTGCCACAGGCGCACATGCGTGTCGCACACAGTGCTGAAGTAGGCCGGCGCGTCCTCGTCCTGCCGGTAGTGGCCATCTGGTTGCAGACGGAAGAACTGAAGTTCCGCGGGGACATCAGGTTCGGGTTCACCGCCGGGATCGCAGGTCAGATACTCGGCAATGCCCAGGTCGGCATACAGGTGCAACTTCCCCCTCACATCCTTGGTTCTGGTGATGGGGGATAGGATCTCCAACACCAGTTCCGGGATCGGGTGGCCCCGGTCGAGCCGCATCGTGCGCCCTTCCCTGTTCCGCTCCGCGTCTTCCAGCAGCAGCAGCTCCCGCGGCAGCACCACCAAATCCGGTTCCACCTGCGAAACCGGATGCCCCTTCTCGGTGTACATGCCGGCACGGCCCCCGAAGTCCGAATCGAAGTGGACCTCCGCTTCCCGCTCCACGCGGTTGCCAAGCATGGCGCGGAGCACGAAGTTCATGGCCAGGAGGAGAGGTGCGTGTCTGTAGGGCTGGAGGCTCACAAAGCCGTCTTCGTCCAAAATCCAATGGCGGATGTCCGTGCTCAGATGGGGGTCGGTAGTCCGGTCCCACCAGTACTCGTGGCCCTCGTCGTAGGTGTACGCGGGATCGAAGTACGCCAACTGCGCCAGCTCAGCCCGCCAGGCCTCGGGATGGGCCAGCCGCCAGGCAATCCGCTTGGCCCAAGCCGCGCGCGCCGTGACGGCATCGGTGTCGCCGTGCCGCGGTGCCACCTGCCAGTCCCAGGCCGGATCCGGGCGCGCAGGCGCGCGCTCGTCGGCCGCGGACCGGATTGACTTCCGCAGTCCCACCGCATTCATCTCCATGTCTCCCGTGCCCGGTCGCTCCGAACCGTCCCATTCTATCCGGGCTCGGCCGTCGGCCCGGAGCAGGCGCCTTGCTTCACCAGGCAGTACCAAGCTCTTCTCTCACAAACGTTCGGAGCCGGCAGAGCCCGGAGAATGGACAGCAGGAATTGCCAAAGCCCTGCCATGGCACGTGATTGGACCTGAACAGTCCACATCCAAGGTTCCCCGGTGCAGCCTCCCATCGGAATACGACGGTCTGCCTATGTTTTTGGCCGGCTCGACAACCGGTGAACATAGGGAACCGTGGCCGCTATCAGGCAGGCAATGCCCAGGCACGCGAGACCCAGACCCCAATTGAGGTGATAAATGTGGGGGGAGAAGGAATCCGACGCGCGGATAAGCCACAGGGACAGAAACTGACCCATGAACACAAATGTGTTGAATACACCCAGGACACGGCTCCGCCAAAGGTCGGGAGTCAACCCGCTCAGCCAAGCCGCTCCGTTGGGAACGGGGAGGCCCATGCCAATCCCCAGAACCAGGTTGCCCAACACCACATGCCAGAGTTCCCTGGCCACCGCCACGATCAGGAATCCCGCCGCAAACAACAGAAAGGTAAGTGCGAAGACAGCGTAGGGCGCCAGGTAGCGGCCGATTCTGCGCAAATTCCAGCTGGCGACGGCCGATGACGCCGCAGCCATCATGATGGTCAGCGACACAACCCTTGGATCGTCAAGCCCCAGCTCCTGCATTCGATAGGGATGCACCGTGACCAGCGAGTAGATGAAGATCATGGTCAGGCAGCCCAATCCCCAAGCCAGGAGCAGGACCGGCATCGCCGGCCCGCGCAGCCACACGGCAAACCCTTTTCCGGCACCCTCAATCGTTGACACCTGCGCGGGCGGCTCTGTTCGCAGGTTGACCACCAGGAACGGCACCAGCACGACCGGCCACAGGTAGATTAGGAAGGATAGCTGCCAATGCATGGCGGCCAGTTGTCCGCCCAGAAACAGATATGCCAGCCCCGCCACGTTGGTGAAGGCGGACTGCTTGCCCAGCAGGCTTTGGCGCCTGGCCTCTTCCGGCAGGGCCCCCAAGAGCGAAGCGGAACTGGTGGCGGTCCCGGCAATGCTGCAACCCAGTACGAACCGTTCCATCAACATCAGCGGGTACTGAGTGGTCCAGTAGCCGCTGACACCGCTGAGGACCAACAACACCACGGAGCCAAGGAGGGTGTGCCACCGCCCGAAACGGTCTGCCAGCCAGCCGGCCACGGGCGCGGCAACCACAAGACCCACAGACGGCATGACCAGGAACAGATTGGCCGCGTTCGCACCGGCGACACCGCCGCCAAGATAGTCCGCGAGCTCCAGCAGGGAAGGCGCCACGATGGCGCCGGGTGCGACGGTCAACATGCCGGCGCCCAAGAGTAAGCCCGTGGCGACCAGATCGCGTCTCATGGCGTGCGCAACCGTTGGATCACGGGAACCAGGCCATCGGTCAGAACCTGATAAACCCGGAACTCATGACCAGGGGTTGACGTGGCAGCATGTGCATGTCGGATCAAGAGCGTACGCAACCACCGCCACCGGCCGGCCCGCGGGGCAGGGACAGCTGCACGACGAGGGGCGATCCCATTGGGGGCCTCGAGGGGGCCCCGAAGACCCGTGAACAAGGCAGGCGAGAGCCTGTGAGGGGCCGCAAGACCTCCAGTAGCCACGGTGTCAACCCTTGGTTATAAGCCCCAATGCAACTCTCCAGCCGGGTGTGATGGGTGTGGACCAACGGCGACCCCAGCTCGTCCGCCAGCCGCATGGCAACCGGTCCCAAAAGGAATGGACCATGGGCATGGACCAGGTCCGGGGCAAACCGCTTGATGCACCTGTACCGTTTGGTACCCGGGCTGATCCGGAATCCGTTGTTGACGGACTCTTGCCACGCCGCGAGGGGCAGACGCAGCACGTTCTGGTCGCTGCCGTCCTCTTCACTGAACCGGGGAGTCAGGACCCATGTTCGATGGCCCGTCGCGTTCAGGCCGCTGGCCAAAGAATGCACCGCGGTGGCCATGCCTCCTGCATTTGGCGGATACGAGTTGATGACGTGCAACACGTTCATGTTCAACGCTCTGAGCGACCGTCTGGAAACCGGACTGCAAACCGTACGGGACCACCGCGCCTTGTTCAAACCTGTGCCTTCTTTGGGCATCGGTCCCTTCGGAAATCGGCCCGGGAAACGGACACGGTACACCACGCACCGTACGTGCTTCCGGTAGGAGCTTTTATACTGGGCTGGACAGGCTTGTATCCGGGAGAACAGGCGCACCCACAAGGCACCCTATGGGACGCAGGAAGCAGCAGCCGCCCATATGCATCGAGCCTGGATGCGACAATCGGACTTCGTGGCGCACGAATTGGGACACCATGAGCCCGGAACTGGCCGCGGAGGTTGACCCGTACCATCACCGTTGCCAGGGTTGTTACGAAAAATGGAGGACACGCAAGGAAGCCGAAGAGTGGCGCCTCTGGGAAGCGTACCGGGCAGCCTGGCAGGCGGAACTCCGAGACGCCCTCCGGTCCGGCAAGGCCAAGCCCACACGAGCGCGCAAGGCATGGACCTGTGAACTGTGCCGCGGGAAGATCAATCCCGGCGAGACCTACCAGCGAGCGTCCGTCTACATGGGAGGGTCCTACCCTGAGCGCTATCCTGTTTGCACCACCTGCCGGCCGGCTGAACAGGGACAATCAACGAAAGAAGCTCAAATAGTGGGCTAGACAGGCCTGTATCCAAGGAAACCGGCACGTGTGGCCATGTGTCAGTGGGGGACACCAGGATCATCCCCCGGCCCGAGGAACGGGGGTTGCTGCACAGCGAGGAGTTTTCTCGCGGCAGACCCTGGGACCGTGAACATGATGTATCCCCTGGCTGCTCAGGTACACAAGTCCCTTCCCCCAGATACAGAGTGGGAGCACGCTGCCACTCACCGATGTCAACAGCCGGCCGCCTCGTGGCTCCCACCGGCAGATGATTGGGGCGGACACCGGTTCGGACGCCGCAGGCGGGAGGTTGTCCGCATCAGCGGTACCGGGTCTGCCGGTCGTGTCAGGCGCATACAATCCCGATGGATTGTTGTTACCCAGACCGGATTCGACTTAAGATACCAGGTCGGCGCGGCCGGGCTCGCGGCAATCTTCCATCCCGGTGCCCTGTGCGGCACCGCCCCGCCCGTTACAACCTACCCTCCTGCATCACCCCTCGGTGTTCTGCCATGCCTGTACCACGAATCGCGGTTAGAGCTGAGGCTCGTCGGCATCTGGGGAACGGCATCCATGCGATAGCCGACCTGCTGTCCCCCACCCTGGGACCTGTTGGCGGCGTCGTGGCCAACCAGCCCAACGTCGGCCAAAAGACGGAGCTGCTGAACGATTCCTCGACGGCCGTCCGCCGAATTATTGAAATGGGCGCCCCGGACACCGATGTCGGCGCCATGTTCATGCGCGGGATGATTTGGCAGGTCGGCCAGGAAATCGGGGACGGCGGCACCGTAGCCGCGATCCTGACCCGAACCCTCTTCGACGAGAGCCAGCGCCTGATCGCCGCCGGCGAGAGTCCCATCGTCCTGGCCAACGGGATCCGGGCCGCCACCGAGGACGTGGTCGCCTACCTGAAGCAGAGCGCCCAGCCTGTGGAGGACGAGAACCAACTGTCCCATGTCGCCAAGGGCATCATCGACGATCCGGATCTGGCCCAGGTCCTGGGCGAAATGAGCTACATGCTGGGACCCGAGGCCCATGTCAACGTCCACAAGTTCGTGGCCCCCTACCTCCAGCAGTACTACCACCCCGGAGGCCACTACAAGGCGCAGATTGCGTCGATGCACTTCTACACCGACAAGGCCAACCGCAAGGCCGTCATGCCCACGGGCCGCATGGCCCTAGTGGACAAGCGGCTCGAGGACCCTGTGGACATCATCGCCATCCTGCAGGCCGCCCAACAGGCCGGTGCCGAATCCCTGACCATCCTGGCCAACCATTTCAGCGACCAGATCATCGGCATCCTAATGGCCAACAACCGGCCACCTGACATGGCCGACTTCGACGAGTCCGCCCTGGAAAAGAAGGACACGAAGGCCAAGCAGCAGGGCAAGATCCCCATCTCGGCCGCGCAGATGAAGTTTGTCGGCGAGGAACGACGCCTGGCCTACCTGGATCTGGAACTGCTGACCGGTTCCACGATTGTGGGCAGCGACATCGCCAAGCCGGTCGAGGACATCACCGCGGACGACCTAGGCATCATATTCCGCTCCGAAGTGGACCGGGACAGCATGTACGTCCAGGCCGCCCACCAGTTCGGACCCGAGACCCAGGCACGCGTGCGGGAACTGCAGACCCAACTGGCGGAGATACCGCTCGATCACGACGACTACGAGATGACGGTGCGGCGCGTTTCGGCCCTGACCGGCGGCGTCGGCCAAATCAAGATCGGCGCGGATGCCAAGGTTGAGCGGGAACTTCTGGCGGAACTGACCAAGCGCGCCGTGACCGTGCTGTCCACCGCCCAACGCGGGGGCGTGTTGCCGGGCGCAGCAGCCGGCTATACCCATGCCTGCGCCAGCGTCGACCTGGACACCAACCCCGAATGGCGGGCCGGCAAACAGGTCCTGCTGCGGTCCCTGACGGCACCGCTCGAGCAAATTCTGCGCAATGCATACGTGGAGAACACCAAGGTCTACCTCGAACGCATCTTCGACGCGGGACCGCGCACCACATTCGACGCCGTGCAGGGGGAGGTGGTGGATGCCTTTGAACATTCCATCTTCGATGTGGCGGAAACCATGATCAGGGTTCTGCAGACCGCGGTCAGCAACGCCATCATGGCCATCACCACGGACACGATCGTGTACCACAAGGAACCGGAACAGTCCTTTACCCCCAACGAATAGTCCGTCGGGGACGCCGGAGCCATTCCAAAAAGGGACCACAACATCGCCATGAGCATCATTCTTTCCCTGTCCGAGGCGCACGCGGGCTTTTTCGCCGCCGGTCCCCAAGGCATGTTCAGCGTGGGAGCCGAAGGGGACCTGACGGAAGTCATCCAGCCGGAGAGCCATCTGTATGCCACGGACAGCCTGGACGATCGGGTACTGGTGGGCGGTGCTCCGCACGGAGTTGCCTTCAGCCGGGACGGCGGGCAGACCTGGCAGGCCGCCTGGATGGACTTCGTGGACAGTCCGGTGGTGGCCATTGCCGCGGCACCGGACGTGGCCGATTCCCACATCGTGCTCGCAGGCACCGAGGACAAGGGCATCCTGCGCTCTGCCAATCGCGGCGAGGGGTTTTACGTGTGCAACTACGGCCTGCGCAGCCTCGCCGTCCTGCACATTTGCTGGGCTCCGCCCTGGCCGCGGGATGCCTGGCCCCGCTGGCGGCTGGCCTTCGCCGGCACGGATGAGGGCTTCTACCGCTCGCCGGCTGCAGGGCGCGGCTGGAAGCGCTGCGAGGATGCCGAGGGCGCGTTCCAGGTAGCCGCCGTGGACAGTCGCTTCCACACCACCCACATCGTGCTGGCCGGCACGGAAACCGACGGGCTTTGGTTCTCGGACGATCAGGGCCGCCGCTTCCGCCGCCTTGACAACACCCCCGAACAGATCAACGCGCTGACGGCCCTGGCTGGAGGCGGCTTTGTCATGAGCGATGCCGAAACCCTGTGGCATTCCCCCGATGGCCTGAACTGGGCGCCGCTACGGGGCGAGGAACCCTGCCTGGTTCTGCAGGAAGCCGCCGGCAAGGTCTGGGCCGGCAGCCAGGACGGCTTGCGGCAGGTCAATCTCAACGGAATGTCGGCATGACCAATCCCTTCTCCCTCGAAGGCAGGACCGCCGTCGTAACAGGCGGCACCGGCGTCCTGGGTGGAGCCATGGCACGGGGTTTGGCCGCGGCCGGAGCCCGCGTGGGCATCCTGGGCCGCCGCGCCGTCCGTGCCGCAGAAGTGGCCGGGGAGATCGAGGGGGCAGGCGGATCCGCATTCGCGATTCCGGCCGACGTTCTGGACCGTGACTCGCTGCTCCGGGCCCGCGCGGAGACGTTGAGCCGGGGCGGCACGGTCGACATCCTGGTCAACGCAGCCGGCGGCAACGTGCCCGAAGCCACCGTCTTCGGCGACATTTCGTTCTTCGGGCTGTCGCGGGAGGCCTTTGATCAGGTGGTGGGGCTCAACCTGACCGGCACCCTTCTGCCCACCCAGATATTCTCCGAACCCATGGCCGGCCAGGGACGGGGATCCATCATCAACATCTCGTCCATGGCAGCTCAGCAGCCGCTGACCCGGGTCATGGGCTACGCCGCAGCCAAGGCGGCCATCGACAACTTCACCCGATGGCTGAGTGTGGAACTCGCCCTCAACCACGCGCCGGGCGTCCGCGTGAATGCGATTGCACCCGGCTTCTTCGTGGGCGAGCAGAACCGCGCCCTGCTCATGGAGCCGGACGGTTCGCTAACGGCCCGCGGCCGACAAATCGTCGACCACACCCCGATGGGCAGATTCGGGGAACCGGACGAACTGGCCGGCATCGCGGTGTGGCTGGCCGGCGACGGCAGCCGCTTCGTGACGGGTACCGTAATCCCGGTTGATGGCGGCTTCTCCGCCTATTCGGGAGTCTGATCACCAGCCTGTCCGCACGGTGTCGGCGCCGGTGCGCACCCACCCGGCGGGGCCAGCACACGCCGGCGCGCCTCGCTTCAAAGCCGCCCAAGCGGCCGGAGAATGGTCATATGACATTCGCATCCGCCTCGACCGAGGTCCTGTGTTCCTGGCTGGCCGAAGCGACATCGCTCGACATCCATGCCGCCTCGGTCACCATCGACGGTAACGACCTGTTCTTTGTCGGGCGCCGCGGAGTGGACCTGGTGGCCGGGCAGACCCATGCCCTGGACTCCGCTCCGATCCTGCGGGGCCAGACACAGGCCGCGACCGCACCGGATGCCGGAGACTGCCAACTGACCTTGGGAGAGGCCGACCCCGCGAATGCCGCGGCCCTCAGAGCCAGGCTGGCATGGCTCAGTCCCATGCCGTGCCAACTGGCGAAGTCGGCGGGAACCGGGGATCGGCTGGGCATTGCCACACCGGGGCACATCGGCGCCTTCGAGGCCGTCGCCCGAACGGATGCGGACGGCCACACGGTCCACCCTCTCTTCCCCATCCTGGCCCAGCAGTCCATCCGCGAAAACGACCGAACCGGCCGCACGCCGCAGGAAGTCGTTGACGATGCCATGTGGGGTGTCCTGCAGTGCGGCTGGCAACACGGCTACGGCGCCGACGCGGACCATCTCAAGGAACCGGCGGACATTGATGTCTGCCATGCGGCCGGGTTCACCTTCTTCACGATTGATCCGGGCGATCGCGTGGACGACGAGGCCAATACCTGCGACATGGCCACCGTCCAGCACAAGGTTGCCGCCTTGGACTGGACCGTCCTGGATAGCTCGCCGGCGGACCTGTGCCGGCGCATGGTGGGTCTGAGCCTGGACCTGGGCGACCGATCGGTGACTCTGAGCGAAGAGGATGTCCTGCGCGCCGCCGGCAAGTACGGGCCCTCGCTGTCCCACACGGTTCGGATGGCGCGCCATCTGGCCGATCTGTGCGGCGACGCGCCCTACGACCTCGAAATGAGCGTCGACGAGACGGCCACCATCACGTCACTGACGGAACACATATATATAGGCGCGGAACTGCAGCGGCTGGACGTGCCCGTGGTCAGCCTAGCGCCCCGCTACACCGGGATGTTTGAGAAGGGTGTGGACTTCATCGGGGACCTGGACGAGTTCGCCCGCTCCTGGGCGGATCACATCGCGGTGGCGCGGCACTTCGGCCCGTACAAGCTGAGCCTGCACTCCGGCTCGGACAAGTTCAGTGTCTACCCCATTGCCGCCGAACTGGGCGGCGACCTGATTCATCTCAAGACCGCCGGCACCAGCTACCTGGAAGCCGTGCGCACGATCGGCCACCTGGACCCGGACCTGATGCGCAGCATCCTGGCCTTCGCGGTGGCTCGGTACCCGGAGGATCGCCAGGCCTACCACGTGTCGGCCGAACTCGACCGCATGGACCCGTGGCAGACCATGGCGGACCGCGACCTGCCCTCGGTGCTCAACGACTTCCATACCCGGCAGGTGCTGCATGTGACCTTTGGCTCGGTCCTCAACGATCCGGAACTGCGACCGCCCTTCATGGCGACTCTCAGGTCCGGCGCGGCCAAGTACAATGAACTGCTAATCGCTCACTTCATCAAGCATCTGCAGCCGTTTGTCTGATCGGCGCGCCGGACGCACGTCCCTCCGAACCGGCTTCGCCCCTACCGCTTCCAGCCCCATGCCGCATTCCGACGAGACCTTTCTGATCACCGGCTCCTTCGGGTGCATCGGCGCCTGGGTACTGCGCACGCTGGTGCGGGACGGCGCGCGCGTCGTTGCCACCGACCTCAGCGACGATCCGGTGCGGCCGGCCCTGGTCATGAGCGAGGAGGAACTCGCCGCGGTCGAATTCCGGAAGCTGGACGTCACGGACCGGGACGCCGTCGTCCGCATGGTGGCCGAATCGGGCGCCACCCACGTCATCCACCTGGCCGGCCTGCAGGTTCCGTTCTGCCGCGCCAATCCGACCCTGGGCGCCATGGTCAACGTGGTGGGCACGGTCAACATCTGTGAGGCGGTCAAGGAGGCCGGCGATCGGATCCGGGGCTTCAGCTACGCCAGTTCCCAAGCCGTCTTCGGTGTTCCGGAACTCTATCCGAGTCCGGTGCCGGACAGCGCCCGTCTCGTACCAGACACGCTGTACGGTGTCTACAAGCAGGCCAACGAGGGCACGCTGCGCGTCTACTGGGAGGAGTACGGTGTATCCAGTGTCGGCCTGCGACCCTATATCGTCTACGGGGTGGCGCGCGATCAGGGCATGACGTCCGACATCGCCAAGGCCATCCTGGCCGCGGTGGCGGGACGGCCCTACACGCTGCGCTTCGACGGACCGGTGGCCCTACAGCTGGCCGCCGACACCGCCCGGATCTTCATCGCGTGCGCGCGCAGCGGTCATCGGGGAGCGGCAGCCTGCAACCTGCGCAACGATGTCGTCACCGTGCAGGAGTTTGTCACCGAGCTGCGGCGCCAGTTTCCGGCGGCCGACCTGTCGTGGACGGACAACAGCCCCCTCCCGTTTCCGTACGACATGGACGCCTCGGGCCTGCGCTCCATATTGGGCACGGTCCCGCACACGCCCCTGCCGCAGGGCATCGCCGACACGGCCGCCCACTTCGGGGAACTGCTGGCCGACAGCCGAATCGATCTGGGACAACTGGACGGCTGAGCCACGGGCCGGACGGACAGACACCCGCTCATGAGCGTGCGCCACACCAAGATCGTCTGCACCCTCGGCCCGGCATCCTCGGGTCGGGCTGTCCTGGCCGACATGATCCGATCCGGGATGGATGTGGCGCGGGTCAACATGAGCCACGGCACCCACACATCCCATGCCCGCACCATCCGGCTTGTGCGCAGCCTGGCGGAACAGTTGGGGCGCACTGTCGGCATCATGGCCGACCTCCAAGGCCCCAAGCTCCGCACCGGCATCATGCAGACCGGCGGGGTCGATTTGAAGGCAGGCGCCTCCATCACCTTGGACCTGAGCCGCGAGCCCGGTACCGAAAGCCGGATCCCGATCCAGGCCGAGGAATTCTTTCGCATGGTGGCCAGAGGCGACCACTTCGTGATCGACGACGGGCTGCTGGAGCTGGCCGTCCTCGACATCACCGGAAGCAGGATCCGGGCCGAGGTTATCCACGGCGGCCTGCTCAGGGACAACAAGGGCATCAACCTGCTCAACGACCGGGCCGCCGTCTCCCCCCTGACGGACAAGGACCGCGTGGACCTGGAATTCGCGGTGCAGCAGGAGGCGGACTGGATCGCGCTCAGTTTTGTGCAGGGCCCCGAGAACGTGGCCGAAGTCAAGGGCCTGATGTACGGCCTGCTGCCCACAGGGGCCATGCCGATCCCGGTCATGTCCAAGATCGAGAAACCCGGCGCCGTGACGGCAATCGACGACATCATGGCGCAGTCGGACGGCATCATGGTAGCCCGAGGCGATCTGGGCATCGAAACCGGTCCGGAACGGGTACCGCTCATTCAGAAGGATCTAATCCGCCGCTGCAATCTGGCGGGCATGCCGGTCGTCACGGCCACGCAGATGCTGGAATCGATGATGCACAATCCGAGACCGTCCCGCGCCGAGGCCAGCGATGTGGCAAACGCGGTGATCGACGGCACGGACTGCATCATGTTGTCCGGCGAAACCGCCATGGGCCGCGACCCGGCGCACGTAATTCGTACCATGGCCTCCATCGTGACGGCCGTCGAGAACGAGTTCGCCACCCCGCCACTTCGGTCCAGAAGCGATTCGGACGATCCCGCGGAAGGCATTGCCGATTCCGTTGCCAAGTCCACGGTCCACTTGGTGGATGCCGTAGGCGCCTCCGCCATCCTGACCCCCACGGCCTCCGGCGGCACGGCCAAGAACCTGTCCCGCTTCCGCCCGTCCGTGCCGATCGTCGCCCTCACGCCCAACCCGCGGGTGCGCAGCATGCTGACGGTCCACCATGGCATCCAAAGCCTGCCGGCCGAGGATCACGACACATCGGACGAGGTGATCCAGGATGCCATCGACCGCGCCCTGGATTCCGGCCTCGTACAGGAAGGGGACCGGGTCGTGATCACCGCGGGCACGGTCATCGGCCAGTCCGGCATGACCAACATGATCACCGTCAGGAGCGCCAGCCGCCCCTTGTTCAAGGGTGTCGGCCAAGGCAGCAAGCGGGTCATGGGCTCTTGTGTCCAGCTGGCGGAGATCCTGCAAAACGGAATCATCGATCCGCAGGACTGCATCCTGGTGGCGCCCAAGTTCACACCGGAGTGCATCGAGTTCGCGAGCCGCAGCCTGGGCCTGATCACGGGCTGCAGCGCAGAGACCGTCGCGGCCATGCTGCCGGAAGGATGTACGCACGACTGGCTGGCCATCTACGGTGCGGTGGGCGATTTCTCCCGGGTTGCGGAATGCCGGACCTTGATCATGGACACGATTACCGGCCGGGTGTTCGACCTGGCCCAGGTCCGGAACATTTGAGGGCTGCGCGTGCCGGCCCATGCGCATCGAGGCAGTCCACACCTTCGAACTCGGCTGTGCCATCGACGAGCCCTTCGGCTGGTCCCAGGACTTCATTGATCGGCGCAGCCTGACCCTGGTCCGGCTGGACACGGACAACGGGCTGTCCGGGTGGGGCGAGTGCAGTGCCGCGGGCACCGCCCATCTGATCCACGAGGTGCTGGCGCAACGGGTGCTGGACGGGAATCCCATGGACCGCAACACGCTCTGGCAGCGGCAGTTCCATGCCCTGTACAACGGCGGCCTGACCGGCGGCATTGGGGCCAGCGCCATCAGCGCCCTGGACACGGCCTGCTGGGATCTGGCCGGCAAGGCCTCCCGGCTGCCGGTGCATGCCCTCCTGGGCGGCGCCCTGCGCGATCGGATCCTGGTCTATGCCACCGGCCTCTACTACGGCCGGCCGGAAGGCGACCCGGCCGTCAGGGATAGACTCCACGACGAAGTGCGCCGCTACCTGGATCAGGGCTTCCTAGGCATGAAGACCAAGGTGGGCGGCCTGTCGCTGTCCGCCGATTTGCGCCGGGTGACCGGCATCCGGGACCTTGTCGGACCCGATGTGTTCCTAATGGTGGACGCCAACCAGGCCTACGACGCCGCGGGCGCCATCCAGATCGGCAGGGACCTCAGGGACCTGGCCGTCCACTGGTTCGAGGAGCCGGTCAACGCCAATGACATCGAAGCCTACCTGCGGATCCGACAGGCCGTGCCCGGCCTGTCGCTCGCCGGCGGCGAGGTACTGCGCACGCGGTTCGAATGCCTGGACTATGTGCGCAGGCAGGCGGTGGACATCCTGCAGCCGGATGTCGGCAACGTGGGCGGCATCACCGAGCAGCACCGCGTCACCCAGTTGGCCGAAGCCCACGGCGTGCGCGTGCATCCCCATGTCTGGGGCTCACCCGTGATGGTGGCCGCTTCGCTGCACCTGGCCAGCATCACGCCGCCCGCGGCCACGTCGGGCACGGCCCATCCCTTCCTGCAGGAACCGGTCATGGAATACGACCGGACACCGAATCCACTCCGGGACGAGCTGGCCCGCCATCCGTTCCGGTTCACGGATGGCTGCGTGCACGTACCCGAGGGTCCCGGACTGGGTGTGGAGATCGACGAGGACGCGGTGATGCGACACTGCTTCAGGCATCAGGCGACACACCTGGACTGACCAAGGAGACACACGGGCTGCGGCGACAGGATTCACACAACCTGCCCCGGCCTTGACTGGCATGGCAGACGAGGCGACTCCCGAAACCCGATCCTTCATCCGGGACCGCCCCTGGCTCCTGTGCTGCTACTGTCCCGGACTGCCGGCTCTGCACCTGCCCGGGCATGCGGAGCTGGAGGATGTGACCGGTCTGCTGCACCACCACGGACACGGCACCCTGGCCGCGCTGCTGACCCAGCCGCTGCCCGAAGGTCTGACTGTGGCCGCAGCCCTGGACATCCGGTACGGCCGCCATCCGGCCCTGCAGGTTCGGACCGGGGCGCAAACCCGGCTTGTCGGCCTGGACGGCTACCTGCAGCATTCCACCACGCTGACCCGCTGGCTTGAGTCCATCCGCGCGGTCACGGGCATACAGCAAGTTGCGCTGTGCCTGCTGCCGCAGCACCAAACCCGTCAACCACTGCACACCCTGTTTCCCGAAACCGCACCAGTCCTGGCGGAACTGCCCGGACACGCGAACTGGTCCCTGACCAACCTGTCCGGACCGGATTTCGCGGTCCTAACCGGCATTCTCAACGCGCTGGAAATCGCCGCGGCCCTGAAGGATGCGCGGCCTGGCGGCCGCCAGGGGCTCCAGTTGCTGATGGCCGAACGGTGTCTGCCCCACGCCGCGGAAACCGCCTTCCAGTTGCGGACGGAGGCGGAGGTGACGGCCAGTTGGCAGCAGGGGGAACTGGCCGAGATCCTGCTCCGGTGGCTGGCAACCGCGGACCAGGCACCCCGATCCGGCCTAGAACTGCTCCGACAGCTTCAGGCACGCGGAAGCGCACCGGCCGCACGCCATGGCTTCGTATCCTCCCGGATTTCGCAGCTGCACTTTCTGTGCAGTCAATTCGTTGATCGGTCCCGCCAACTGCTGAACCGCGAACGCCCCTTGCAGGCCGCCTACCTGCGGGCCCGGTTCAATCCGGACGACACCGGCAATCCGTACCGGGATCTGTTCGACTTCATGCGCAAGATTCAGTTCCAGCTGAACCTGCTGCCCGTGGCGCATACCGACGCGGGGATGGTGGTATTAACGGAACTGCTGGATGCGATCCACGGCATCCTGGACCTGCAGCGCAACACCCCCGAGATGATTGTGATGCCGGAGGACGACGCGGATGCGCAACCCGAAAGCCTGGACCTGCCGGTCTACATGCCGCAGTCCCGGCCGGTTCCAGCCTACAACCTGCTTGAGTTCAGCCAGTGCGGATGGCTGGAGCTTGTAGGAGTCCTGAACGAGGCCCGCGTATGAACGCTGTAAACCCGGCCTCAAGACATCGGTTGGCCACATGACCACCCCGATGCGGGCCCAGTACCTGGAACTGAAGCAGCAGTACCCGGACACACTGCTGCTGTTCCGCCTAGGCGACTTCTACGAGACGTTCGACGAGGATGCCGAGGTGCTGGCGGACGTCTGCGAGGTGGCACTGACCTCGCGCCCAGTGGGCCAGAACCAGAGGGTGCCGCTGGCGGGTGTGCCGTACCACTCGGTCGACTCCTATCTGGCCAAACTCATGGACAGCGGGATCAAGGTCGCCATCGCCGAGCAGGTGAGCGAACCGGGCAAGGGCCTCGTGGACCGGAAGATCACCCAGGTCCTCACACGCGGCACCCTGACGGCCCCGGATCTCCTGACCGCGCGCAGCAACCGCTTGGCGGCCGTCCACTTCGCGCCGGATCGGCTGAGCGCGGGCATTGCGGCGGGCGATGTGACGGAAGGTTCCTGTCAGGCAACCCAGTTGCAGGACAGCCATCCCGACGAACTGTGCGCCCGCGTCATCGACGAACTGATCCGGCTGGAACCCAGCGAAGTGCTGTTGCCCACCGCGGCAACGGACCGAGTCCCGGCCCTGGCCCCGGCCCTGGATCGCCTGGATGCATCCGTGTCCGAGCTGGAACCCTGGATTTGGGCAGAACCGGGCGCCACGCGGCGCGTGCTGGAACACTGCCGCATCGCCCGGCTGGACGGCTTCGGACTGACGAACAAACCTCAGGCAGTCGCCGCGGTCAGTGCCCTGTTTCACTATGTCGGGGAGTACCAGCCCGCCATCGCGGAACACCTGAACCGGGTCCAGACCTACGAGACTTCGGGGTTCATGCTGTTGGACGAGTACACCCGGCTCAACCTGGAACTGGTGGAGAACCTGCGGACGCGGCAGGTGGAAGGTTCCTTGCTGGAAACGCTCGACCACACCCGGACCCCCATGGGGACGCGCCTCCTACGGGACTGGCTGGGCCGTCCCCTGTTGGACACGGACAGCATCAATGCGCGGCTGGATGCTGTCGAGGCCCTGTTCGAAAACGGTCTTGCCCTGAGCGACGTGCAGGAGCTGCTGGGCCGGATCGGGGACCTGACGCGCTGGGTGCAGCGCGTCGTCTACGGCTCCGCCTTCCCCCGCGACCTGGGCGGCATCAGGGACACCCTGGGGCTGATGCCCGACCTCAACCGGTCGTTGCAGGAATTTGGGACTGCGGCCGCACCGGAGTTCCTGGAGCCCGTGCCCGAGTGCACAGCCGCCCTGGACCTGCTGCAGGCCGCGCTGCCCGATGAACTGCCGGCCACCCTGGCCCAGGGCGGTTTGATCCGCGAGGGGTTCCAGCCGGAGCTGGACGATCTGAAGCACCGGGCACAGGCGGCGCGCGAGCGCCTGTTGGCGATGGAGGAATCGGAACGCAGTGCCACCGGCCTGCCCGGCATCAAGGTGGGTTTCAACCGGGTATTCGGCTACTACCTTGAAGTGCCCAAGGCACAGTCGACCAGGGTGCCCGACACCTACATCCGCAAACAGACACTGGTCAATGCCGAACGGTACTTCACGGAGGAACTGAAGCACCTGGAAACGGAAATTCTGAATTCCGAGGAGCGCACGGCGGAGCTGGAACAGCAACTGTTCCGGGAAGTGGCCCAGTCGCTGCAGGCCCATGCTGAGGAACTGCGCGGCCTGGCCCGGCGCCTGGCCCGGCTGGACGTTGCGGCCGCATTGGCACAGGCGGCGCGCGACAACCGGTATGTGCGGCCCGAGATGCACGACGGCTTCGACATCGCGATTGCCCAGGGGCGGCATCCCGTGGTCGAGGCCACCCTGTCCGAAACCAGATTCGTGCCCAACGACCTGCGGATGACGGCGGAGAGCGCGATCCAAATCCTGACCGGCCCCAATATGGCCGGCAAGTCCACCTACCTGCGCCAGGCGGCCATTATCTGCCTCATGGCCCAGATGGGCTCCTTTGTTCCGGCCGAATCGGCCCGGCTGGGCCTGGTCGATCGGATTTTCACGCGCATCGGCGCCAGCGACGCAATCCAGCGCGGCCTGTCCACCTTCATGGTGGAAATGATCGAAACGGCCTACATCCTCAACCACGCCACCCACCGCAGCCTGTTGATCCTGGACGAGATCGGGCGCGGCACGAGCACCTACGACGGCCTGGCCATCGCCTGGGCCATCCTCGAGTTCGTCCACAACGCCGAGGGGCTGGGAGCCAAGACCCTGTTCGCCACCCACTTCCACGAATTGACGGACCTGGCGGATCGGTTGCCGAAGGTACAGAACCGCCACGTCCAGGTGGATGATTCAGGCGGTTCGATCACCTTCCTACACACCATTGCCGAAGGTGCTGCGGGCCGTTCCTTCGGCGTCCACGTAGGCCGCATGGCCGGCCTGCCCAAGGCCGTCCATGAACGCGCGGCCGAAATCCTCGGACAACTGGAGACCAGCGGAGCCGCCGTGCCCGACAGCCTAACCGACCTGATCCAGGCCCCCGCGCCGGATCAGACGGTGCAGTCCACGCTGTTCCTGGAGGAACACCCGGCCCTGCAGGCCCTCCGCCAACTGGATGTCAACAGCCTTTCGCCCATGGAGGCGATGAACCGCCTGTACGACCTCGTGCGCATCGCTGAGGAACACGACAGCTGAACCCGTCCTGCCCAAGCGGATGGTGCAAGGGATGCTTAGGTCGGACGATACCGGTTCCGTGATATGCCTCGTGCCATCCAATCGGTTGCACCTTGACGCATTCCGCGGGCCGGTTTTTCCTGCCGCATGGCATGCCCAAAGCCAACGAACAACGCTCCCGCCGGAGGTCTTGCCCGACGGTATAATCCCTGTCGGACCGCCCAGTCCCTCGACCCATTAGGTTTGATCAGGATCGACATGAGCACCACCTCCTTCGGCCCGGTCGGGACGGGCACCGACATTCTGGTGCCCTACCCCGACCCGCCGCCCCGCCATCCCGACGAAATGAGCAGCCACCGACATCTCTCCGAACGAGGTGCTCCCTACCTCCTGAACTGGCACTTCGCCAACCCCGACACCACCCTGATCACCGCCGAACTGTACATCGCCCCCGAACCCCGGTCGGGCACCAAGGGCCTGCGCGTACCCGACCTCATGATCGCCTTCGACGTCGACCCCGAAGCCTGCTACCGCAGCAACGCCTACATCATCTCCGAGCAGGGCAAGCCTCCCGACTTCGTCCTTGAGGTCGCCTCCCGCTCCACCGGCCGCATCGATGTCCGCGACAAGCCGGCCGACTATGCCGCCCTGGGCATCCCCGAGTACTGGCGCTTCGACGAGACCGGCGAGCACCACGGCGTGCGGCTGGCCGGCGATCGGCTGGTGGACGACCACTACGAGCCAATCGAGATTACGGAGCGGCCTGACGGCAGCCTGGAGGGCTACAGCGAGGTGCTGGAGCTGTACCTGCGCTGGGAGGGCGGATGGCTGCAATGGCACGACCTCGAGACGGGCAGGGCCATCATGAACCTGGCCGAGATGCAGCGCATCGCCGAGGAAGAACGCCAAGGCCGGCTGGAAGAACGCCAGGGCCGGCTGGAGGCAGAACAACGCGCTGAGGAAGCGGAACGACGCGAGGAAACGGAGCGGCAGGCCCGGTTGGACGCGGAACGCATCGCGGCGGAACGCATCCGGGAACTGGAAGCGAAGCTGCACCGACGCGGGCCCTGAAGGCATTGGTTCCATCCACGCGGGGTGCATTCCAATCGGTCCTTCAGGAGCGTGTCCATTCCGGCAAACCGGAGACTGGACTCCGCGACCTGTCGCGTCAAGGACAGGCAGTCCCCATTGGACGCAGTCCGGGACCGCACCCGGATGCGCGCCCGCGGGCGCAACCCCACCTGCCGGACGCGCGCGAGCCGACGGCGGTACTGCAAGCCCTTCCGGAGGCTGTTGCAGGTGGTCAGCACTCCCTTCCGCATGGACTTGGCGAGCGGCACAGGCTTGCCGCTTCTCCCGCGACTGCTTCCCGAGGGCTAACGGCAAGGGCCCGTCCTTCCTGCAACCGGGGTGGGCCGGGCCTGCAGGGCGCGGTCCGGCTCGCACTGGGCCCAATCAAGCTGCCACCCTCTTGAAGCCGCGGCGCATCCACCCGTGATGCGTCGTCACGACCGCCCCGACCCCGGTCCATCCCCACCATGATGTACCGATTTGCGAACTCCGCCGTTGAGGGTGATTTCAGCGGAGTCCGCTCCCCCTAGCGGGCTGTCATCAGGAGTAGGCATTGAGTAGATGGTGACCGTGACTGTTGATGGCGGGTTTTGGGTGGGGATAAGGAACAAACTAGAACACGAGGGAAAGTTCCTCTCAGAGAACAAAAATGATAGGTACGGAGAATACGCTTTCATGATCTGGTTGGATTTTGTGGCTCTGTGCAGACCCTCTGGATACCATGGAGAGTTACCGCAATCAATTAGGCGTTAGCGCTGTAAGTGCTGACAGATGTATCGGAGACCGGTACTAACCATGGTGCGCGACACAGACACTACGGCGTGGCCCCCCGCCGCCTGGGTGCTGGATTGGCTTCTTGACTCAGACCCCTCCATCCGCTGGCAAGTCCTCCAAGATCTAGTCGACGTCGATAACGTCGCCGCCGAGCGTGCCCGCGTGGCAGATGAGGGATGGGGCCGACGACTGCTCGATGAGCAGCGCCCAGACGGGCAGTGGGGTGATGGAGAAGCGCACCCATTCTGGTGGACGAACCTGTACACCCTCCTCTACCTGCGTGATCTCGGCGTGGATCCTGAAAGCGCTCGCACTCGACACGCGATCGAGCTAGTGCACTCGAGCGTGAC
>JAAXGZ010000014.1 GCA_012271135.1 Caldilineales bacterium
GTGACCTTGACCGGCTTAGCCATGGTGGGCCGCATCCCGAATCAGCTTGCGGTAGGCGCGCAACCCGTACAACCGACAGGAGAAGGCATGGACGACGGCCATCCAATCCTCGACCATCTCCTCCTGGGGCGACAGGCTTTCCTGGTTGACGACCGTGATGGTGCCGCCATGTTGCGTGGCGAAGTGCCCGAACCAGTCGAACCCGAAACGGGTCGGACGGTCCTTGTGGGCCACCGGCAGGTGGGCGATCTCCCGCTTCCCGATGCGCTCCCTCAGCGACAGGAACACCTTGCGCTTGAAATCCAGGCCGCCCCCGATTTCCGACCGCCACTCGTCCACGGCCACACCCGCACCCAGGCCGTACGCTTCCATCGCGGAAACCGGACGTTTCAGGTCGTCCCGCTGCCCCCGACCGGACATCCGGCAGCAGACCACGGTCAAGCCCTGCGGGGCAACGTCGCCCCCGCCCAGGGACCGCCGTGCGTCCGCCTCGGTGTGGTACCGCTGCCCGGTCGCAGTCCCGCGGGCCGGGAACGTGCCGTTGCGGTCCATGACGCGCAACGGGTGCGCCGAACGTCCCACACGGGCGCCAAACTGCGGGATGCGGTAGATCCTGTCCATGCCCAACATGGTGCTATGCAACACAATACAATACAAAATTGAAGGCTTATCGATGCACCCGCCGCCGGATACAGGGTATTGGGGACAAGCGGGAAGGCATGTTCCGCGAAAGCGCTTCCCTGTGTGCGGCAGATGAACATGCCGTCCAGCGTTTCGTCTGAACCCCTGCAGGACAGAAGGCGCACTTCGGTGCGCCTTCTCTGCGATTTCTCTACGATTGTTTTGCGATCCGGGATGCTTCCGGGACGGAACCGCCCTTGTTCGTGTACGGAATGAACGTCCTGTCCCTAACAGTTCGAGTTCACGACGGAGTTGTGGACGAAGGCAGTCAGGCCTTCCGCGTACTCCACTTCGAACCACACGCCATCCGCCGATGCGGACACCCCGACCCGTTTGAGGGTCGTGCCGGCGGCCAGCAGGCCCAGCGCGCCTTCATCCCTGCTTGGACCGCGCCGGTAGCGCGTGCCGTCGTCGATTACGGTGACGGTGCAACCCATCATGCCGTCGTCCATCCCTTCTTCAGGCGCATCCATTTCCTGGTCCATGTCGGCCGTCATCCCCTCTTCCGGTGGACGATCCGGAATGATGATCCCGGTTGGGCCACAGGCTGCCAACACACCGATCAGGACGGTCAGAATGGCTGCCAGAGCCAGACGCGAATGGATGGACATCGGAGTTCTCCTGGGCCTTGTCGGGGCGGATTGGGAAACGGCTGCAAAGCACATGCTTGCCGAATGTTGTGCGGGTGTCATTGTAGCGCAGACACGGGTGTTGGGGTTGAGTCCCGCACTCGCCGCCGATGGCCCTGTGTTCCTGGCGCCAATCAGCGCGGGAAGCCGGCCGCACTTCCCGAGATTGTCACACGCGTGGTCGCGATGAACCAGTCCGCAAAGGTGTCCAGTCGCTCCGCCGGACTGTTGAGCTGGCCGACTTGGACGTTGCGGACGCGTCCGTGCACGCCGTAGGCGTAGACCGGCGAACTGATGGGCAGGGCCGGCAGGTCGGCCAGGAAGACATCCTGAAAGCGATGGAGGAGGTAGTGCCGCTCCTCGGTGTCCAGCTCAATGCGGGAACGTTCCATCAGGCCATCCGCGTAGGGGTTTGACCAGCCGCCGTAGTTCAGTTGGCCGGGAGCCGTTTGCGAACTGTGCCAGAACCGGAAGGGATCGGGGTCGCCTTCCAGGCCGGAAACTTGCACCAGGGCTGCATCGAAGCTGTGGTTGTCCAACTGCTCCGCCAGTAAACGGCCAAAGGGCAGCACGACGAGGTCCACGCCAATCCCCAGGTCGCGCCAGTACGCGGCGATGGTTTCGGCGTAGGCGCGCAGGGCCCTGTCGTCGCTCACCGCGAGCGACAGGGTCAACGGAATCCCGTCCCGGTCGAGTATCCCGTCCAAGTCGCGGTCGCGCCAGCCTGAATCGCCAAACATCTCCAGGGCCAGCACCGGATCGTACGGATATTGTGTTAAGCCTTCCTTGTAGGCCCAGTGGCCGGCCGGGATTGGCGAGTCGGCCGGCGTTCCCCAGGCCAAATCGGTCGAATTGACCACGGCTTCGCGGTTGATGGCATGCAGGAGCGCCTTTCTGACCTGCAGTTCGGCCAGCACAGGTACGGTCTCGGAGCGCAGGTTGAATAGCACCATAGCCAGACTGGGCTGGGCGGAGGCGAACACCTGCAGCTCCTGTCTGTTGGGCAACAGCTCAAGATTTTCGGTCACTCCGGCCGACAGCCCTTCCAGCTGTCCGTCGAGGAAGGCCTGAAACAGGTTCGCCGTGCTTGCGTGGTACCTGAATTCCAGGACCGGGATGTACGGCACCGCATTGTCCTGAAACCGGCTGGGTACCAGGCGCAGGAAGTCGTCCTCCGCGCGATCCAGTTGCATGGGGCCGTTGCCCACCACCGGCAGTTGATCCATGTACTCCATCATGTCGGCCACCGCGACATTGGAGTGGATGTGGAAGGGCAGCAGCCCCACCGTCAACAGATTCAGGAAGGGAGTGAACGGCTGCTCCAGGCGGAACTGGACCGTAAATGAATCGGTGGCCCTGACGGAGGCCAGACGGGCGGCGTTGGCGAGGGAGGGGTCCCCGGGGAAGTCCGGCTCGCGCAGCACCTCGAAGGTGTAGACCGCATCCTGGGCGGTGACCCTGAGGCCGTCGTGCCAGAACACGTCCGGACGCATGCGCAGGGTATGGACCAGGCCGTCCTCCGACACCTCGTGCGCCACGGCCAGATCCGGCACCACGGCGCCCCGGGAGTCGAACTTCATCAGGCCCCGGAACAGCTGTCGGCACACCGTCCGGTCTATTGCATTGAGGCTGCACAGGACGGGATTCAGGTGCAGGGGCGTCCCTACCACGCCTTCCCGGTACACGCCGCCGTAGTTGGGCAGGATGGTCGTGGACGCGTCCGCCGCCTGCCGGCCAAACGTGGCGGTCAACACAAGGAAGCCGCCCAGGATCACGGCGGTGATCCACCCCCGCACCGCAGGCTCGGCGAGCGGTTCTTGCATGGATTGGGTCGGGACCGGCCGCACCGGTCCGGAAATCTAAAGGCGGTTCTGCAGAATAACCGTGAGAAGGCTCAACAGCATGAAGCAGGTGGCCAGGGCAATGGTCACGTTGAAGACCACCTTTTCCAGGCCCCGACGTGTGCGGTAGATGGAGGAATCCCCGCCGAACATGCTGCCCAGCCCGGCATCCTGGGCCTGAACCAGGATGATGGCGACCAGGGCGATGGCCAGTACAACAATCGCCACCAGCATGAAGTCAAGCAGTACCACGATGAAACCTCAGGACAATACTCGGATGCGGACCGGATCGTGTGTCAGGCGGAGGAGGAACTGGCTTTCTCTTCGCGGGCGACTTCGCCGTCCACGTCGTCTTCGAAGTTGTCCTCGTCGTCCTCCAACAGGTTCGCTTCCTTCTTGTCGTCGGAGCCCCCCATGTTGCGTCGGAACTCCTTGATGGTCTTGCCGACCGCGCCGCCCACCTCGGGCAGCCGACCAACACCAAAGATCATGATCACAATTACCAGGATGATTCCCAGTTCCAAGGGTCCTAGATTGGGCATGTTGGCCTCGCCGCCGGTCGAACGGATGCACTCTGAGTCAGCGCGCCATTATAGGGGTTTGGACCGGGCACTGCAAAGGAGTCCGCCCGGCAGGTGCCCGGACCGTGCGCCGCCGTCGCCGCGAATTCCTGTAGACTCCACTTTGATCCGGGCCCTTGACGGTCCGGCCACCGCCCGCATCGGCGGTGGCCTTCGAACCGTGTCCACCTTTCTGCGACGGCACAGTGCTTCGCTCCCTGCACATCCGCAATCTGGCCATCATCAATGACCTGGTGCTGGAGTTTACCCCGGGCCTCAACATCCTGACCGGCGAAACCGGAGCCGGAAAGTCCATCATCCTGGACTCCCTCGATCTGTTGCTGGGCGGGAAGGCATCCGCTTCGTTGATCCGGGCCGGCGAGACCGAGGCCAGCGTCACCGCCACCGTGGACACAGCCGGCGCCATCCATGTTTTGGAACGCATGGTACGCAACTCCGGCCGCAGTGTCTGTCGGCTTGACGGCGAGGTGGTAACCCGCGAGCGGCTGCGGGCCGTGATGCAGGAGCAGATCGAAATCCACGGACAGACGGACCACTTGCGCCTCCTGAATCCCGATGCGCATGTGGACATGCTGGATCGCTACGGCGATCTGGCATCGGAGCGGGAGGTGGTGGCCGGGATGCATGATCGCCTGCAGGAGGTTCGGCGCCGGCTGGCGAGTTCGCGCATGGATGCCCGAACCGTGATGCAGCGGATCGACATGCTGCAGTTCCAGATCGGAGAGATTGAGGCGGCCGGGCTGGTTCCAGGCGAGGTTGAGGCGCTGGAGACCGAACAGCGTCGCCTGGCCGACGCCGAAAGCCTGCGCACCCTGGCCGCGGAGGCCCGCATGCGCCTTGAGGAGGGTGACCAGGAAATCCCCGACATCCTGTCCCAGCTGGGTCTGGTGCAGGGGGCCCTCGACCGCTTGGCAGCGGCGGATGTCTCCCAGGCCGAACTGGCGGCGAGCCTGCGGGAGGCCATGGAACTGTGCAGCGACGCGGGGCGGAGTCTGGGGCGCTATCTCGATTTGGTGGAGGTCAATCCCCAGAGGCTGGCTGAGGTCGAAGAGCGCTTGGCGCACCTGGACCAGTTGCAGCGCAAGTACGGACCGACGGTGGAGGAAGTCATCGAATGGGGTGCCAAGGCGGCTGCGGAACTGGCCGGCCTGGAGGATCAGGATGGACTGACGGAGCGGCTGGCAGCCAAGGAGGCGGAACTCCTGCAGGCCTTGGCCGTTGCCTGCCAGGCGTTGAGCGAGGCGCGGCAGGCGGCCGCAAGGGAGCTGGCCCGACACACCGAAGAGGAACTGGCGCATCTGTTCGGCAAGGAGCCGCGGTTTGACGTGTTGCTGGAACAGGAAGAGGCGGCGGACGGTCTGCCCCTGCCGGACGGCAGTCGGGTGCGCCTGGACCGCACCGGCATCGACGCGGTATCGTTTCTGGTCGGCACCAATCCCGGGGAACCGGTCAAGCCGTTGGTGGATGTGGCATCGGGCGGCGAAACCTCCCGTCTGATGCTGGCCCTCAAGTGTGCGCTGGCCGCGGTGGACGGAGCACCCACGCTGGTCTTCGATGAAATCGATCAGGGCATTGGCGGCCGCATGGGTCTGGTCGTGGGCAGCAAGCTCTGGCAGCTGGCCCATCCCCATGGCTTCGACAACGGCGACGGATCCGGCCATCAGGTCCTGTGCGTCACGCACTTGCCGCAGCTGGCCGCCTTCGGCGATGCCCACTTCGGGGTGCGCAAGGCCGTTCACAGGGAAGGGGGCGTCGAACGCACCCTCACCGAGGTCCAGATGCTGGGACCGGCCGATCGGCTGGGGGAACTGGCCGCGATGCAGGGCACGTCCACGGCATCCGGACGCCAATCGGTGGCGGAGATACTGGGACAGGCCCATGCGTTGATGGGAATCGCACCAGAGGTGCCTGCCCGGTCCGACAACGGGCAGCGCGATCTGTTCTCCGTCAACGAGTCGTAGCGGGGATGCGCATCATCGCCGGAGAGGCCCGCGGCCGCAGACTTAAGGACGTGCCGGGCGAAGGCACGCGCCCGATCACGGACCGGGCGCGCGAGGCCCTCTTCGGCAAGCTGCACGACTGGATACCGGATCGTCGGGTCCTGGACTTGTTCGGCGGCACCGGCTCGGTCGGCCTCGAGGCGCTCAGCCGCGGAGCCCGGCATGCGACTTTCGTGGACCGCGGCACCCGCGCCGTGGCCACCATTCGGGCCAACGGCGCCGCCTGCGGATTCCTGGAGCGCATGGAGATCATCCGCCAGGACAGCTTTGCCTATCTCGAGGCTGCGGCCGCCAGGGGGATCGGCGAAGCCTGGGACTTCGTGTTCATCGCCCCGCCGCAGTTCAAGGACATGTGGAGCACCGCCTTGGCCTTGGTGGACCGAACCGCGGGCGTCCTGGCCGCGGACGGCTTGGCGGTGGTCCAAATCGATCCGGGGGAGGACCGAGAGTTGGCCCTGGAACGTCTGGAACGGTTTGATCAGCGCCGCTATGGACGCGTGATGTTGTGCTATTACCGGCTGCGGCCGGCTACGGGGGACATCTGATGGAACACAGCGAAGACAGGGCCGAGGAGCTGGTTGCACTGGCAGCCCGGGTTGTCGCAGCCTACGGTGCGCAGGGCCTGACCTGTGCCACGGCGGAAAGCTGTACGGGCGGTCTGGTCGGTCATCTCCTGACGGAGATTCCGGGCAGCTCTGCCAGTTTCATGGGGGCCGCTGTTACCTACAGCTACGAGGCCAAGGAAAAGGTCCTGGGTGTCGATGCCGGATTGCTGGAGGCCAAGGGTGCCGTTAGCGCCGAAGTGGCGGCGGCCATGGCCGCCGGTGTCAGGGAACTGTACGAAGTGGATGTCGCGGTGGCCATCACGGGCGTGGCGGGCCCCGGCGGAGGGACACCGGACAAGCCGGTTGGCCTGGTGCATCTGCACCTGTCCGGAGCGGACGGATGCGAAGAAGGACGGCGCAAGGTGTGGCCCTCCGATCGTCGAGGCAACAAGGAACTCAGTGCCCGGGAGGCACTGGCGATGCTGGCTGGCTGGGCAGCCAGCCGACGGGATGCCAAATGAACGGGCCGCCCTTCCGTATCCTGGTGGCCAAGCTGGGCCTGGACGGCCATGATCGGGGCGCCAAGGTCATTGCCAGGGGCTTGCGGGATCGGGGCTTCGAGGTTATCTACACGGGCATCCGGCAGACGCCCGCGATGGTGGCGCGGGCCGCCCTGCAGGAGGATGTGGACCTGCTGGCCATCTCGATCCTGAGCGGTGCCCACAATACCCTTGTGCCCAGGGTGATCAATCTGTTGCGGGAACAGGGCCAGGCGGATGTGCCGGTGCTGCTGGGGGGCATCATTCCGGAAGTGGACCGGCCTGCCATGCGGGCTGCGGGTGTGGCTGAGATTTTCGGGCCCGGCACCACCATTGGGGAAACGGCGGACTGGATCCTGGCGGCGCTGGGCCGCGACGAATGACGGCCCCGGCCGGGCCGATGAGCCCGGAACACCTGGCGGAGCGCCTGCGGAACGGCGACATGCGTTCGCTGGCGCGAGCCCTGACTTGGGTGGAGCGACGAGCGGACAGTTTCGAGACGTTGCTGGGAGTCCTGCTACCCCATACGGGACAAGCCCAACTGGTGGGGGTGTCCGGCCCGCCCGGTGCAGGCAAGTCCACGCTGATCAGCAGGCTGGCCGAGCAATACGGCGCCGTTCAACGCGTGGCTATCCTGTCGGTGGACCCAACCAGCGTTGTCTCGGGCGGGGCCCTGCTGGGGGATCGGATTCGGATGACGGACGTTTCGCTGACGGACAACGTGTTTGTGCGCAGCGTGGCGACCCGCGGCAGGGCCGGCGGTCTCAGCCTGGCCTGTTGGGACCAGGCTCTGATCCTTGATGCAGCAGGCTACGATCCGATTCTGATTGAGACGGTGGGCGCGGGCCAAGGGGAGACCGAGGTGCGCTACTTGGCCGACACGACGGTCCAGGTGGAAGCTCCGGGCCTGGGAGACCACGTGCAGGCTCTCAAGGCCGGCATGCTGGAAGTCAGCGACATTGTGGTGGTGAACAAGGCCGATCGTCCGGACAGTGCCCGGACGGCGGCCCGGATTCGGCACACGCTGGCCCTTGGCATGGAGACCGGCCTGGCTCCGCATGCCTTCCACGGACAGGCCAACGACACTGAGCGGGGATGGGTGCAGCCGGTCCTGCTGACGGATGCCCTGGCCGGCACCGGTATTGATGAGTTGCAGGCCCAAATCGCCGAACATCGCGACTGGCTGTGTGCGTCCGGAGCCCGGTGGGACACGGAACACAGGCGCGCTGCGCGCCTGTTGAACCTGCTTGTGGATCAGGGCTGGCAGTCCCGCCGCCGGGCTATGCTCGAGGCTGCTGGATGGAATGATGTCGTGAAGACTGTGGCCGATCGGCAACAGGAGCCGCACGCGGCGGCCCGTCGGTTGTTGCAACGGGTGTTCGGGGACGGTTCGAAGGGTTGACTGCTGCCCTGAATCCGTTAGGCGAGATGCCGAGCCAGGCGCCGCAGGAACAGATGGGTCAGAGCCCAAATCCAAACGATGCCGCACACCACCGTTCCAATCAGCGGCACCAGCACCGACGCCCCCTCGGTTATGTGCCAGTACAGCTTGACCGGCCAGTAGGATGGAAACACTCCCAGCAGCCACTGCCAAGGTTCCGGGACCCACCAGGCCGCCAAGGCGGCCACGATGAACGGACCCAGACCCTTGGAAAGGGCCAAGCCCTGTACCTTGTTCTCCGCCAAGCCGCTAATCAACAGGGCACTCGCAACCATGAACGGTGCCGCGGCCAGTGCCGCCAATACGATCCAACCGGGCCCGCGCGGCGCGACATGGGGTCCGAGCATGTAGGCCAGCAGTAAGGCCGAACCGCAGTAGAGCGTTACCGGCACGCCCGCGCGCCAGGCCAGGTACGCCTTCAGCGACAGGGGCGTGACTCTCAATGCCAGCAGGGTGCGGGTGTCCTTTTCGTCCAAGACCATCAGTCCGGCCACGGTGCCGATCACAACCGGTGCCATGACCGCAATCAAGAGGCTGACAATGAGCAGGTAGTACGGCTCAAGGTCGATCGGAAGGCGTTGGTTCAGCGGTTCCAGGCCAAAGCGGACCACCAGCCCCAGGATGAGGGGATAGAAGACCAGGAACTGCGCCGTGCGGTCGCCAGCAATCAGCGCGAGATCCCCGGCTGCCAGGCCTCGCAGCAGTTTCATCAGGTTCCGTTACGAACCCGCCTGCCGGGTGGCCGTGACCTTCAGGCGATGGGCGGCCCACAGCCAGACGGGCACCGTGCCGTATATCAGACCCCACAGGGCGGCCAGCCACGGCTGTTCCGGGCCGCCTCCCGACAGCGAGAGGTCCAGCAGGGCAAGGCCGGGGAAGGTGGGAAAAATCCACCAGAAGGATCCTGTCAGAACATCCAGATATCCCAACAGCGGAATTTGCAGCAGGAACATGATGGGAATGGACGGGAACAGGAACTCGGAGATTCCGTGGTACCGGGTGGCCACGACGAAGGCGAACAGCAGTTGGGGCAGGGCCAGCAGCAGGACGGCAACCAGGAACCAGCCCCAATGCACCGTCGCCCAGCCCAGCGCGAACAGGGTGATGACGATGCTGACGACAATCGCCTGCAGCATGAAGACCGTGGTCTTGGCAGCCAGCCAGAGGCTTGGCTGCAGGGGGGTTGTGATCAACCCGTCGAGAATCCGCTGGCCCTTCTCCAGATAGTAGCTGGCCGGCAGCAGGTAGAGGGCGAAGACACCGACTTCGACAAACAGCAGGGCGGCGGTGACAATCACCTTGGCGGCGGCCGGCACCAGCGAGAGTGCAATGGACCAGAAGACCAGCACGAAGACGGCGGCCATCCAGATGCCCTGGCGCGCATTGATCAGCAGCTCCCAGCGCAGGAGCGAAGCCAGCATCCTCACAGCAACTGCTCGCCGGTGGTCCGGATGAAGATGTCCTCGAGGGTGGCTTCCTGCGTGTGAATGGTCTCAATCTCCTCGGACCGCAGAAGTTCGGCAAATCGTTCATTGCCGCCGATGCCGTCCAGGTCGAAGAGTTCCTGCCGCTGACCTTCCCCGGTCCGGTACTCGACCTGCACCTGCTTGCGGCCGTGGGCCAGCCGCAGGTTGCGCGGCGTGTCGATCAACGCCAACCGTCCCTGCACCATGAAGGCCACGCGGTCGCAGAGCAGATCGGCGACGTGCATGTCGTGGGTGGTCAGGAAGATCGTGCAGCCATCCGCGCGCAGGGTTTGCAAGTGATCCGTGATACGCCGGGCGTTGACCGGATCCAGGCCCGCCGTGGGTTCGTCCAGGAACACGAGCCGGGGCTCGTGCTGAAAGGCGCGCACAAAGCTGAGGCGTTGCATCATTCCCTTGGAGAACTGTCCGACCCGGGTGTCGGCGTCCGCCGTCAGGTCGACCACGGCCAGCAGGTCTTCCGAACGGGTCACATCCTGTGGATACAGGTTGGCAAACAGCTTCAGGTTTTCGCGGGCGGTCAGCTGCAGGTAGTGGTTGGGCAGTTCGAAGGAGACCCCCACGTGGGCGAAATAGCCCTGTCCCCAATCGGCCAGGGAACGGTCCATGACGGTCACCGAACCGGACCAGTGCTGCAGGAGGCGGCAGAGGACGCGCTGGGTCGTGCTCTTGCCGGCACCGCTGGGTCCGAGAAAGCCAAAGATCTCTCCCTGCCCCACCTCGAAGGAAATGCCGTCCACGGCCGGGTTCCGAGTCCCGGGGTAGGTCAGGGACAGGTCGGACACCTGGATCATGGTCATGGCAGACAAGCCTCAACTGTGCGGCAGGCAGTGAGTGAACTTCTCCTGGCCGTTTCTGCGGCGGTTTGGCCCTGTTTCATCCTTCCAAGGCCAGTTGTTGCTGTTGTCGTTGGATTTCGCGGGCGAGAACGAAAGCCAGGATGACGATGAATCCGATCAGAATTGCCAGCTCCACGGCGACGTCCGCAAAACGGGCCGCATTGCGACTGATCTCCAATAGCGGATTCATGATGTAGTACGTCGGAAACACGCGGCCGATCCACTGCGGAACCTGCGGGAAGATCTCAAGAATGCCCGGCGCGTACAGGACCAGTCCCAGGACCTTGATGATGCCCATGAAAGTCTCCATGTCCCGCGACAAGGAGCCCAGAATCACGCCCAGGATCGAGGACATGAGTCCACCCAGGGCGATCACCAGCAACAGCAAGCCCGGATTCCCGGCGAACGCGTTGTTCAGTGCCAGGATGATCAGTGCCATTAAGCCGCTCAGGATGAAACCCACGGCGGTTTTGGCGAGATACACGTCCAGCAGGGACGCGGGGGTCGTGGTGAGAGCCACCAGCGTGCCCTTCTGTTTCTCATCCACCAGGGACGACGAAGGAATGAAGAGCCCGCTCAGGACGATCGCCATGATCAGGAGCAAGGGCAGGAGGCGCTGCGACCAGGTGGCGACGCTGGCCTCGCCCAGCTGGACAACGTCCACGTTGACCGGCAGTTCATCGAAGACCAAGCCGGTCGCCTCCACCACGGACCGTGCCACCGCGGCTTCGATGAGCATGAGGCTGCGGGCTCCCGCTTCTCCCCACCGATAGGTGTTCGTCCTGGCGACCGCGCCGCCCTCCCGCAGGACATTGGCGAAGTCCGCCTCCAGACTCATGCCCCATTCCACGCTGCCCCGTTCCACCGCCGCTTCCAAGGCCGCTTGGGAGGCATAGGATCGGGTCTTGATGCTGGGGTGATCGGACAAGGCCTGCACCAGGGTCTCATTGCCGCCGGCGTCGAAGATCCCCAGACGCGGGGTTTGTGCGAACAGGTCGCCGAAGATGAGTGCCACAAGCAGGCTCAGAATCACGGGCGCCACGAGCACATAGATGCTCATGAAACTGGTCAGACCCAGCCGGATTTCCTTTCCCATCAGAACCCAGATGCGCTGTACGTCCATCAGAGCCTCCTCCGCAACACGGCGCCGCCGATGACCAGGGCCGCGGGACCGGCGGCCGCCAGCAGGGACAGATCGCGGGCCACATCCGCCCAACCCGCTTGGAAATTGAGCACGCGATGCAACGCATCCGCGAAGTAATGGGAAGGTACCAGTTCCATCCAACCCGAAGCCAGGCCCGGCAACATGATGGAAAGCGCGGGAATCAGAAACAGAATCAACGTCAGGGTGCCCCAGGCCAGGACGGACGTGTTGTTCCGGGAAATGGCAGCAATGAAGAAGGCCATGCCGACGATCAGCAGGCTGCCCAGAAACAGAGTCGTCAACAACAGCAAGGGCGAAACGACGATCTTGCCGGTAACGAGGACCACGATCACCACTTGGCCCATGGCCAGAACCAGTCCCGTCACGATCTTGGCCGCCAGGAATGTTGGCAGTCTCAAGGGACCGGTGAGGAGCGCCCGCGCGGTGCCGGTCTCGATCTCCCGGACTATCAGCGTACCCAGACCCAACACTTCCGTCATGACCATGGCAAGCAGGAGCAGGGGCAGAAAGCGATCCCGCACGGAGAGCGGCTGTCCCAACAGGTCATGTCCCAGGACAAACTCGGTTTCTTCGATGGGGGCCAGTCTGGCCAGCAGGTCCGGGTTGACAGCGTTGGCTATGAACACCAGGAGTTCGTGGAACACCTGCTTGGCTTCGGCGGGAACGTCGGGCGCGTAGAAGGCTTGCAATGTGGTCGACTCGCCCCGGGCGACCGCCTGCGCGGCTGCCGCGGGCACGGACATCCCGACGAAATAGTCGTCCGTGTCCTCCAACGCCGCCAGCATTTCGTCCTTGGAGGGGAAGAGGGTGAAGTCTTCCTCCTCGGCCAGGCGTTGGCGGAACTCCGGCGAGGCCGCGGGATCCTCCAGATGGATGGCCACGCCGACGGAGTTCTCTGTCTGAAGCGGCAACAGGAAGTAAATGGCCAGGTAAAGGACCAGGGCCAAACCCGTGACCGTGGCGAAGAACCGATTGCGGAAGAACAGCTTGACGTCCTTCGCCACCAGCGTGCCGATCATCCCTGCAGTCCCCGGCCCGTGATGTCGATGAAGATGTCCTCCAGCGTTGCCTCTTCGCTGTGCACGGTCAGAACATGCTCGTTCCGAAACAGGTCGTGCACCGCTTGGGCCGTGCCGGATTCGTCCAGGGCCACTTCCCTCAGCTCCGTCTGGCCGTTGGCGAGTCTGACTTCCGCCTTGAGCGCCCGCATGCCAAACCGCTGCTTCAGGGCCGCAGGCGTGTCCAGGGCCACGATCCGGCCTTCATGGATGAAGGCCACCCGATCCGACAGCTTGTCCGCTTCCACCATGTCGTGGGTGGTCAGGAACACGGCGGTACCCTCCCGGGTCGCCGTCTCGATCAAGGCATGGATGGTCTGCGTTGACACCGGGTCGAGCCCGTCCGTGGGTTCGTCCAGAAACAGCAGCCGGGGACGGCTGACCAGAGCGCGGGCCATCATCAGGCGTTGCTTCATGCCCTTGGAATAATTGGCGACGTGCTCCTTCTCCCGTCCGCTCAGGCCGACCCTTTCCAGAAGTGCCATGGCGTCGAAGTCGGCCACTTTATAGAGCCGCGCGAACAGGTTGAGGTTTTCCACTGCGTTCAGCTGCTCGTACAGATTGGTGGATTCATAGGAGATGCCCATCTCCTGCTGCGCCTTCTTGCGCTCGGACACAATGTCCATGCCCAGCAGTTCGGCCGTGCCGGCTTGGGGCGTGAGCTGTCCCGTCAGCAGTCTTACCGTGGTCGACTTGCCCGCGCCGTTGGGTCCCAGGAAGCCGAACACCTCGCCTTCCGCCACGTCGAACGAAATGCCGTCCACAGCCAGATTGTCGCCATAGCTGAAACTCAAATCCTTCACTGAAATAGCCGGACTCGTCATCCCACATCTCCTGGCGGTTGCTCGCGTTCCGCCTGCTTGCCTGGCCGAAGGGATCCCTGGCCCGCGAACAGGTGCCGTTCAGGCTGCCGGATCGACATGGAAGCCTGAACTTAGCCCATTTTGGATCCAGGCCAAGTGGCTCGGTTTACAAATGACAAATGGTTTGGTTCCGGTGCGGCTGTCCTGGGAACAGGCCGGATACATCAATCATGGTCATGACAGACAGCCTCAGCTCTGCGGCAGACGGTTGAGGAGTTTCCACTGGCCGTCGAATTGTTCAACGTCGACCGTCCACTGATCGGCCTGGATCGAACGCAGGCCGAAAAAGCCGCGGTCGTCCGTGCGATAGACGGCCACGGTCACGACCGCGGCACTGCCATCGACGGCGGCATCGACTACCTTGAGTCCGAAAGTGCCGGGAGAATAATATCCAAACAGCATATCGCCGTCCTTTTCGTTCAATTCCTCCCAGCGTTCCGGCGCAAACAGTTTTTCATACTGGTCCATTTCGCCCCGTTGCAGGGAGAGGTAGCCGTTATAGACCACGGCCTCGGGACTGTTGTCCGTCCGGTACAGCGGCAACGCCTCAATGTTGGTCTGGTCGCGGTTGGCCGCCACTGAAGCCAAGGCGACCAGGAACAGGGTGCCGATCAGGACCAGCAGGCTGATTGTAAAGCGGTCCAGCTGCCAGAAGCGGCCGGGGGCGGTGATGTCACTCATGGGATTCCTCGGGTGTTCCGTGCCCATCGGTATCCAGTTCCGCCCGCTGGCGGAGCAGGCTGTCCCGGCGGAGGGTCAATTCGTTGATTTCGCGATCCAGGGATGCCAGTTCCCTGTCCAGCCGCGTCCAGCCGCGGTCCCGGTCCGGTTCCGGCGCGGGCCAGTCCTCTTCCCGTCGGAGCACCATCAGGTGCCAGATCAGTACGACCACGGCCACCGGGATGCCCGTCAGCCGCATTTCCCACTGGGTGTCCCCGCCGCTGGTCCAGTGCAGCAGAAGGGCGTAGAGGATGAGACCGCCCTGCACCAGCAGGAACAGAACGCTGACCAGCGAAACCAGATAGAGGTAGATGCGCCGGGGAACGCTGACCAGAATGGACTGCGAACGCCCGCGGGCGTGTCGGCCGATGGTCCGCCAGACCGCGACCAGCAGGGGAATGGAGGCCAGGGTCCAACTCCAATCCTCCGCGCTGCCGGGAAACCAGGCGGGCAGCAGCCCGGTCTCCAAGGTCCGGTCACCGTCGGGGCCCGGATCGGGCAGACCCTGCAACAGGTCCTGCAGGATCGAACTGGCACCGAAGGACAGAACCGTCAGGCCGACTGTGGCCAGGGCGTAGTCCCGGAAGCGGGGCAGGGCGACGCCCCAATCGGCGGCGGTCCGCCGCTCCGCGGAGCGGTGGCTGAACCAGGCGTGCAGTTGCCAGCAAGCCAGGCCGATCGGGAGTGTCACGGCCACCGTGAGCAGGACCTGAACCCGACCCAGATGCCAAGGTTGCACCAGCTGATCCGTGAAGAGGGACTGCAACAGGGACGCGAGTACGAGTGCAAGGCCAAGGAAAAGCAGAATCACACCCACGAACATACCGGCCTGCAGATAGCCGGTCTGAAACGCGGCGGACAGCATGGTCGTGCCGTCCGCCTGCCTGCCGTGACGCAAGTGACGCAACCGGGTTAGCACCAGCAGGGCAGCCAGCACCACGGCGGCGTTGCCGGGCAGGATCCAGGTGGTAGGCTCGCCCATCTGTACGGCGCGGCCCAGCAGAGAGGACAGCAGCAGCATGAAGACCGCATCGTGCAGGTAGCCGACAACCAGCAGGAGGCAGGTCAGCGGCATCAGCAGTTCACAGGCCGCAGCGATGAATCGCACCAGACGCGTCCGGTTGGCGTTTCGTTCGGAGATGCAGATGCCCGCGAACCGGTCCACGCACAGGGCCGCGATCGCCAACGGTACCATTGCCATCGGCAAGGACATCAGCACTGTTCGGGCCGGTACGGCCTGGAGGCCCGGCAGCATCTGGAGCGGCACGGAAATGAAGTCCGCAAGGCCGGCTCCGAACCAGTAGAAACTGACCACAAGGCTAAGCCAAACAAACAGGTGCCGGAGAGAGCTCCGCGACTCCGCCCGGTCTCCGCGCAGGCAGCCCTGAATCAAGGTCCAATGGACGGCGAAGAACAGCAGTGCCACCAGCAGAACACTGCCGCGTTCGAGGATGTTCTCAACCGGCCAGGCCAGCGGATTGAGCCAGTCGTCACCGAGGCTGATCCAGAAGTTGGTCAGCTCCCGTGACAGGGACCGCAGGTTGCCGTGGATTGCGACCAGGCCGACAAACGCGACGGTGTAGAGGTACAGACGCCGCACAACAACCAGGCGGGGTCGTTGTGCCTCAGCGGAAATGGTCACCGGTCAAGCAGCCCGGGTTGAGATGGACAACCGCGTCCCGGCGTGTCTCATCCCTTTTGGTCAAGGGTCTCCATCTCGCGGGTGTCTTCCAGGTCGCCGCCCGGACCATAGGCCTGCCGCGGTTGTTTGTCGGCGGTGGGATGGGATTCCCAGGGCACGGCCCTGGACTGCATGACATGCAGATCATCGAGCGTGGTGCTTTCGACCACCAGTTCCTCGCCGTGCACCAGGGCGACGCCGGTGTCCGGATCGTCGGCCGCGTTCGCCGGATTCTCGGAAGCCGGCTTGGAATCCTCGGCAGCTTCCTTGTGGTTGGCCGGGGAGGGCGTCACCACCATGGGGTCGGCGTCCGCCTCCACCGGTTCGGCCACGGAGTCCACGATGGCGTCGCCGTCGGGATCCATCAGGACCTGTTCCGGCAGCAGGCGGGAACTGTCTCCTTCCGGCACCAGGGACCGGGAGTACAGGCTCCACACCCGGGAGAATTCCTGCCGGAAGGCGGGTTCGGAACTCTCCCAGATCAGCTGCAGGGCCTCGTAGTCCAGTGTGCACACCACCATGCCCTGCCGCTGGGGATGATCCGTCTGCACCAGGATGCCGTTGCCCTTCGGCGACAGCTCGATCGGGGCCAGCATCATGGAGTGACCGCGGTACGACGCGTCCGCTTCGGGATCCGGGTCGAGCCGATCCGTTCCCACCAGGCAGCTGACCGCGCCGAACAACTGGTTTTCCATGCAGCGCACCAAGGTGGCGCGGTGCGCGCGGCCCCATTCCAGGTCGGTGCGGCAGGCCAGCTGGGACACCAGCACCGAGGCCCCGCGGGAGGCGAACAGGCGGCCCACTTCCGGTACCAGCACGTCGTGGCCCAGGGCCAGCCCGATGTTGCCGACACTGGTTTCAATGGGCTGCCAGCCGGTTCCGGGCCGGGCCAGTTTCCGTTCGCCGCGGCTGACCAGGACCTTGGCCTGATAGCCGGCCCGGGTGCCGTCGCGATCGTAGACGCAGGCAATGTTGCGCATCCGTCCGTCCACCGGATCCCACAGCCAGGCACTGGGTGCCACGAGGACCACCTCGTACTTCTTGGCCAGGCGTCCGAACGTGTTGTCGTAGTACTCCCAAATCTGCTTGCGGTGGGTCACGAGGGCCTTGAGCACAAGTGCCTGGGTCTGGTCGGTGGACCATCCCGGGTTCAGCTTCGTGGCCGAACCCCGTAGCCGCGTGAGAATGCCGGCCTTGGGGTTCTGTCCCTCCCGGATGCGGGCCAGGGCTTCGCGGTGACTGCGCTCCACAAAGGGCAGTCCGATCATGGCGGCGCCCAGTTCGCTGCCCACGACCACGTCGCAGCGCCGCACGGATGCGACCTTCAGGTACCGCTCGAAGTCCGTGCGGAATTCCTTCTGCGTGAGCGGCATGTTCATCCCCTGCTGCAGGGATGCCACGGAAATGGTCTTCAAGGTGTGCCGCGTCGCCCGAATCTGACCTTCACGCGGATCGTATGGGGCTTATACCGAATGGTTGACACTCGGTACGGGAGCGGGACCAGATGGCCCTGCCCTTGCAGGCGGGGGGATCCCCTGCCTGCCTGGTTCACGGGTCGTCGAGGTCCCCAACGGGAACGCCTCTCGCCGTGCAGATGCCCCTACCCCGCGGGCCGGTCGGGTCCAGGGACAGCCCCGGACCAGAATGTTGATGGCGGCGTTCGCCGTGTGTCCGCACGCCGTACACTGGAACAATGACTGGGTCTTGCGGTTCTCCGTGTCTACGTGTTGGCACACCGCACAGGTTTGCGATGTGTAGGCGGGATCGACCTGCAACAGCTCACCCGCCTTGTAGGACAGGTACTGTTCCATGCGTCCCCAGTTGGATTGCAGGATTTCCCGGTTGAGGCCGGACTTCTGTTTCACGTTCCTGCCGGGTTCTTCGGCCGTCCCCTTGGCGCTGCGGGTCATGTCCTTCGTGTGCAGGTCTTCGATGACCACGGTGTGGACCGTGTCCGCCAGCGTGCGGCTGTGCCGGTGAGCGGTGGCTTCACGCGTGCGTTTCTGCTTGCGGTGCAGTCTGGTGAGTTGTCCGCAGATGCGCCGACCGCGGTTGGACAGCGGTTGCCCGTTCCGCCGGGAGCGTTCCCGAGCCTTGTCGGCTTGGCGTTGCTTGCGCCGGATGTTGGCGTCCAGCTGGGAGGTGTCCGGGACGGTGTAGACGCGTCCATCGCTGTCCGTGGCCTGTCCCACGTTGCGGTCAAGACCCAACGCGTCCGTCGCTGCCGGTGGCTTCACGCGGTCCACAGGCACGGTGTAGCACACGTGGGCATACCACTTCGGACGTTCGTCGGTCCCTTCCTTCAACACCCGCACCTGCCGGGCTTGGCAGCCGAGGTACTGGTGGCCGCCGCTCAGCCGGACCCATCCCATCTTCGGAATGTGCAGCCGGGTGCCGTCCATGTGCACAGCCTGGGGGATGGTGAAGCCGGCCACGGTTCGGTGCTTGGACTTGCGGCGCGGAAAGGTGACGGGCTGCCCATCCGCACGTCGGATGGGCAGTTTCTCACCGCGGTCTTCGGCTTCCTTCTTGGCCTGGAAGTACCGCGTGTAGGCATCGGCCAGATACTTGGCCGTGTACCGCAGGCAGGCTGCCGGGCAGTCCTGCAGGAACCCGGTGTCCGTGTCTCCTTGGACACCATGGAGACAAGTGCCGTTCCGCAGTGCCAGTGCCCGTTTGCCCAGCGTGAAGAACGTGGATACAGGCTTGGGGCCGAGCGGGTTCGCCTGCCAGAGCCGGTAGCGTGCCTCCTGGTCCGCCAGCAACGCATCCCACATGAAGCGGGTGGCCCCGGCTAGGCCCGCGCAGGCCTGTGCCTGCCGTGGGCTGTCGAAGCGAATGCGGTAGCGTTCGCTGCGGATGACGGTGTCGGTTGTGGAATCCAGAGTGGCAGTCGGGGTTGTCACGGTCAACCTGCCTGTCAGGGAGCCGTGCAGGGCGTCCAACTCTCACGGCCTCCGTCATGGTAGCGCATGGATATCCACTATTCGGTATCAGCCCCCCAACCCTATCACACGGATTCGGGATGGATCCCCGTTTGTTGACAATGAAGCGGATACGGGCTGCCGAGGGCGAATTCGGAAATCGGACGCAGAGATCCAATGCAGACGACCTGTGAGTGAATCCCGCTTCACCCGGTACTTGGCAGGCAGCCTCGCGCCCGGACTCCTGCCCTCAATGACCAGCACCCAATCCAACCGCTGGTGTGCGTTCGCGTGGCTTCGAACCCTGCACCCGGGATTGAACGGCTCTCCGCTGGGCTAAAATCCGCATCTGATCCCTGTCACATCCTCCTCGGGAGCCAGCCCCATGCAAACCAGCCTCATGACCTACAGCTTTCGCCGAACCTTCGAAGCCGGCGACATGGACATCTTCAGCTGCATCGAATTCTGCCGGGAGCACGGCATCGACTGCATCGAGCCGTGGAATCGGCATCTGATGGAAGCCGAGACGGACTTCGGCTTTGCCGAAAGGGTTGGCCGAGCCGCTGCGGAGGCCGGTTTGGCCATGGGCTGTGTGGCCGTGGATGGCGGCCATATCTACGAAGACGACCCGGTGGATCGGAAAAAGACTCGGGCCTGTGCCCTGCAGTGGCTCGACATTGCCGCCGCGCTCGGTGCGCTTCAGGTCCGCATTGATGCGGGCGGCCCGGAGGACATGCCGGACCATGCCTTTGCCGTGATTGTCGAGGGCTTCAACGATTTGATTGCCCGGGGCCGGGAGCGCAACATCGAGATCCTGACCGAGAACCACTGGGGTCCCACCAAGGATCCGGACAACACCATCAGGCTCCTGGAGGCCCTGCCCGAACTGGGCCTGCTGTTCGATTCCAACAACTGGATCCCGGAACGCCGCGAGGAGGCCTGGCGCAGCTGCGCCGGACACGCCAAGGCACTGCACATCAAGACCTTCAGCTTCGACGAAGCCGGCAACGATCCGTCGATGGACCTGGTTCTTTGTTTCAGCCTGCTCAAGGATGCGGGCTATGCCGGTGTATGGGGCATCGAAAGCACGCCGGAGGACGGTGACGAGGCGGCCGGGGTCCTGGGCACGCTCGCGCTGATCCGACGCGAATTGGGTGTGGCCTCCTAAAGAGGTGCCTTGGGAATGACCGGTCGCTGGATTTTGGGCGGAAGCGGCACCGCCACGGTACTGCTTGGGCTTCTGCTCCTGATACGCCCCGATTGGGGTGCCACCGTCTTCTACACGGTTCTGGGCGTCTACTTGGCGTTGATGGGAGTGACCAACCTTTGGGATGGTCTGCGTCGTCGGCGCCATCCATCCCGCAACAGGCTGCTGTTGGGCGGGGCGCTAAGCCTGTTGGCCGGCATCGCGGCCATTGCCAACCCCATGATCGCGCTGGCCGTCTTTCCCGGTGTCCTGCTCATTGTGGCTGGTGTGTTGGCCATCCTGTTCGGAGTCGTACAGGTGTCCCAATTCAGGGTCAGGGATTGGGACGGTCGGGCACATACCCAGTGGGGCCGGGCCGCGGTGGGAGTTGCCGCCATTGGTCTTGGGGTGCTGGTGATTGCCAATCCCGTGGCAAGCAGCTTGGTGGTTGTGCGAGCCGTTGGGGTTGCACTGATGGCAGTTGGTGTGCTGCTGTTAGTGTTGTTTGGGTACCTGCATCGAAATCGAGCGGTCTAATCTCATCTGGTTTCAATTCTCGCGGTCCAGAGGTGTCTGCATTGTGCAGTTGGCTCTTTGAGCCACCCTTGGAATACGGATGAACTGCGCTCTGCGCTCCAGTGGGAATTGCCACTCGAGCAGTGGGGAAGAATCGACGACGTCACTTCGATGCAATGCCGGACGTATCGTTGCTGTGATCTGAGTGATCCATGACCCTGACCCTAGCCTGTGCCGCGATCGTGGAAGCGGTCAGTCAGTCCACTGCATCCGGCCAAGTACCCCTTGTGGTGGCCTTTGACGGCCGCAGCGGCACCGGAAAGTCCACGTTGGCATTCCGGGTAGCCAAGGAGACCGGTGCAGCGGTTGTGCATCTGGACGACTTTTTCGCGGCTTCCATCCCCGATGCCGATTGGGATCGCATGACTGTCGAGGAGCGTGGAGCCAATGTCTTCGACTGGGCAAGAATCCGCTCCGAGGCCGTCATGCCGCTGCTCGCGGGGAGGGTGGCGCGCTGGCATCCCTTCGACTTCGACTCCGGGCAACGCGCCGATGGAACATACGGGATGCAGACCAAAGCGACTGAGGTTGAACCAGCATCCGTCATCATCATCGATGGTGTTTACTCCGCGGGACCACAGCTAACTGATCTGGTGAGTCTTACGGTTCTGGTCGAGTTGCCGGAGGGGGAGCGATGGGACCGACTTGCCCACCGGGAGGAAGCGGAGTTTCTCGCCCAGTGGCACGCACGCTGGACGGCTGTGGAAGACTTCTACTTCTCGAACGTCAGACCCAGAAACTCGTTTGACCTGATCGTGACCACCTCGTGCGGGGCGGTGGATGAGGGAAAAACGAGTTTGTAGAGGAAGGGGATTCAACCAACCGAAACAGTTTTGCTGACGTCCCCGGCCCTGCCCACGCTTTGCATCTTGGTACAAACCCAACCTGGTCGTTACCCCTCAATGCCAGCTCCGGACCTTGCCGGTGGGCGGGTTGGCAGCGGTTCCCCGGTTCAGGCGTGGGCTGCGGTCAATTTCGCAATGCCTTCCCATTCGCGCCACATGTCCGTGAAGCCCCCGAGGTCCAGTTCGTCCACGTTGCGGTGCTTGATGCGGCTGATCACCGCGTGGCGTACATGGGGGGACAGGTTGGGGCCGCCCGTGTGCTGAATCAAGTGGTGGCACAGGAAGGCATCTCCGGCCCTACCCGTCAGCATGACGGGTTTGCCGGTCAGGTCCTCGATGTCGGGATCGCCCTGGACCAGTACTTCGTGCCCCACCCGCCGAAAGAAGTCGCGAGCCTCAATGTGGGACTTGGGCCACACTGTGAAATTGCCACTGTAGGGAGCCGGCACGTCCACCAGATAGACGACGGCGATGACGGTGAAGTTGCGCAGGTACGAACCCTTGGGGGCACCGTTGGTGCCGGTTCCGGCCGCATCCACATGGCCTTCGATGGGGGGCGCCTCGACCCCTGGGGCCAACGGGAAGCGCGCGGCAATCTGCACCTCCTCAACCGGCTGGACATTGTCGGGACCCAGCAAGTCCTCGGCTAGGTCCATGATGGCAGTTCGGTTGAAAACATCGGTGAGGACCGGCGCGCGGCGAAGTTCGTGGCAGTGGCTGTCCACCCGAAACCGGGTGGGATCCGCTCCGGTCTTGCCCACTTCGCCAATGGAGTGGTTGATGGCCCGCAACGCGGCGTGGACCATATTCAGGGGCACCGCGGACGGAATGTGGAGAAACCCGTTCTCCACAAATTCCTCTTTCTGGTGCCGGGTCAGTTGTTTGTTCATTCAGCAAGGGCCTCGATGTCCGGTTCGGGGATTGAGTCAGGACAAACGCAAAGCCGCGTTGTGGATGATTGGGAGTTGACGGAAGCCGATGCGATTTTCCCGGCAACGAGTTTGGTGGGGGATGGATCCATCCAAATGCCAAGGCAATTCAACAGCCTTGTCTCCCGGTTCCAGGCCCTGTGGCCACGGTCCAACTTTCAGTACCGTGCAGGGCGGTTTTTACGGTCTCGTCATCTCTTCAGGCAGGATCGTCCAGCGTTTGCAGAAATTCACGCAAACGGGTCTCGTACTGTTGGGCATCCAGGTTCCATTGCCGTACATGCGCTGCCTGGTCCGAGCGTTCGTATTGCACCAGATCGGGGCGTGCCGCCGCCAGGGCATCGCTCGTGGTGACCGGCACCGTGGGATCAGGCACGCCGTGAAACAGCAATATCGGAGTCTGCAGCATCTGTACCCGGGAAAGATGGTTCAAACGCGACCAGGACACGCCAAAACGCCACTGGGCCAATGTTTTAACACTATTCCCCAGAAACGCGGGTATTCCCATTCTTTGGGCCCCCATATCAAACACAGCTTCCATGGAAAGCACCGGAGAATTCAGGATTACGCCCCGAACCTTATCCGCCAGTGCCGATTCATACAGGAAATTGACAACGATGCCTCCACCCATGCTGTATCCCACCAGCACGACATCCTCCGCGCCCTGCGCCAAGGCATACTGCACGGCTCCTTCCAGATCCTGCCATTCGGTCAGGCCATACCACATATATCCGTCGTCGTTGCGGGGGACACCGGCATCGTTCCGATAGGAGATCGCGAGTGCGGGATATCCCAGCTCGTACCACAGCGGCAGCGTCCGCAACGACTCTTCCAACGTGCCATTCTGTCCATGCACGAATATGATCCAGCGCGAGGCAGGGCCATCCACATACCAGGCGGGAAATTCTCCGCCTGCCGACATGTAGGTGCGATGCTCAAACGGGATGTTCCGTACGCTCTTGGGGTCGCCTGCAAACGCGTAGCTGTGCATGCGTACGCCATCGCCCACAGCCATTTGTCCCTGTTGCAGTCCCTTGAACTCCCGTACGACATAATCCTCGCCCTGCTCCACAATGGGGCCCACTTGAGCATAGCCATGGGCGCCCTTCACCCCATACACACCCTCGTAACGCCAATAGGCCGGCACGTCGTTGGGATCCAGGGCTTGTAGCCTGATCTGTTTGTCATCCAGTGCCCGGACAACCAGATTCATCTCACCCGGGGCATGATTGGGTACCAGGGCACGGTCCCGGGTGAGATCGGCCAAATACCAACAGGCACCACCGTACAGACAGAGGGCAGCGAGGGAAAATGCACCCAGAACCCACAGCCACGGGCGCACACGTTTGGAGATCACCTGAATTGCATGCCATCCTTCGGCACGGCGATCGGGCCCAACCTTGTCATTCTAGTTGCTGGTGGTGCATTGTCTTGCCTTGGTCTGCCTTTAAGGCACTGTTGCCGCCCCGTTGATGGTGGACCAAGTTCCAAAGGCCCTTGGACGCGACGCCCGCAGGCGCTCCCAACTGCCTGGCCCCGCGTCGGCGCGGCCGGTACCGTGACCTTTGCGTAGTGCGGATGGTTGTGTCAATGTCCAGACACACCGGACAATCGAGTCCATCGCACCTGGCCTATTCCCGGTGAACGGCAGCGTTCCAGGCATTGCGGGCCAAGTCAATGCTGTAGGGCATGGCTGTCTCCGGCGGGTCCGCGCCTTCCATTTCAATGGAGACGTAACCTGAGAACCCGGCATTGAGCAGGGCCCCGAACACCCGTGCATAGTCCAGGTCCAGGCTGTACCAGGAGCCGCCGCCGGGATAGGTCTTCATGTGGGCCAGATTGATGTAGGGAGCCACCTTCTCCATGGCCGCGTACATGTCGTCCTCGAACAGGTAGTTGCCCATGTCCAGGATTCCGCCCAGCCATGGGGAGTTGACAGTGTCCAGGATGCGCAGTACTCCGTCGGCGAAGGTGGTCAGGCCCCAATGGTTTTCCAGGAGTAGCATGACCCCCTGCTCCGCGGCGCGGTCCAGGCATTGGTGGATGCAGTCGCAAACCCATGCGAATCCTTCGTCCTGTGTGTGGCTCGGCCATGGTTCCACCCAACCGCGTGCCTGGATCAGATCGTCAAAGGAGCCCTCCTTGCGCCAGCCGCCCGAATTGACGCGGATGGAGGGAATGCCCATCTCATGGGCCAGATCGATGCAGTGCAGCGTGTGTTCCACGTGGCGTTGCCGTGCCTCCGGTTCAGCCCACACGAAGTCCTGGTGGATTGACAGGTTGTACAGCGACAGGCCCAGTTCGAAGGCCCGTCGCTTGAGACGCTGCAGATAGTCCCGCTCCTCGCTCTCCAACTGGCGGTGGAGGATTTCCACGCCGGCCAGGCCCAGTTTGTGGGCCGATTCGAGCACGGTTTCGATGGGTGTCTTGTCCGGCGTGAAGTGCCAGTAGGAGTAGGTGGAGGTTCCAAGTCGGAGGTGCATGGCCGAGCTCGCTGGTGGTGGCTGGATGGGGTTCAGGGAAGGCGCGTCCGGCGGTACGACGCGGGATCAGCCGTGGTCGAGGACGACGGGCTCGCCGGTTTGGGCGGACTCGTAGGCGGCCAAGGCCACCCTCAGGGCCTGCAGGCCGTCGTGGCCGCTGATGGATGGTTCGCGCCCGGTGCGGATCATGTCCGCGAAGTCGTCGATTAGGCTGTGGTCCGGGCTACGGCCCCAGGGGTGCCAATACGAACGGCGCGGGGTTCCGGTGGTGACATCCAGGTGGGGACGGAAGGCATCCACGGACAGAACGCCCTCGGAACCGACCAGTTCGAGGATGACATTGCCCCAGCTGTGGTGACCCGCCGGCCTGGACCAACTGGTGTCCAGCGTACCGTAGACACCGTTGGCCAGGCGGAAGCTGAGGAGGCCGGCATCGTCGATGTCAAGGTCCGGCCGAAAGAAGCTGTAGCCAATCTCGGCATAGACCTCGACCACCTCGGTATCCCAGAACCAGCGCAGAAGATCGATTACATGCACCGTATGGTCGATGACGGCGCCGCCGCCGGACTGCTCCCGGTCCACGAACCATCTGCCCGGGTTGAAGCCCTGGTTGGTGCAGGCGGCGCTGTAGATCCAGCCCAGCCGGTTTGCATCCAGCATGCGCTTGGCCTCCGCCACGGCCGGCGCGAACCGGACCGGGAACGCGATTTGAAGTTTGGTGCCCGTCTCCCGGCAAATGTCGAGCATGGCCTGGCCGTCGGCCGCGGAGACGGCGATCGGCTTTTCGCACAGGATGTGTGCGGCATGCGGGGCGGCAGCTTCCACATGTTCCCGGTGGCGGGCATTGGCCGAGCAGACGATGACTCCGTCCAGATTCCGGTCAAGAAGGTCCTGCAGCGAGGTGCAGGCCTGCGTGTTGAAGCGTTGGGCGGTTGTCTCCCGGAACTCCCGATCATCGTCCCAGATGCCGACCAGATCGATGTCCGGAACCTCGGCCAGGCAGGCCAGGTAAGACATTGCATGCAGGTGGTCAAGGCTGCACAGGCCAATGCGGATGGCCATGGTCACTCCCTGAAGTCGGCAATCGTGACCGGCCGGCCGGTGCGGATGGAGTGGAGGGCGGCCTGCGAAACCTTGACGGCCATCAGCGCATCATGGGGCGTGACCCGAAACTCGCAGTCCTTGTTCAGGCAATCCAGGAAATGCGCCATTTCGGCAAAGTAGGGATAGTCCGCTTCCTGCAGCGCGTTCTGTGCCATGGGCATGTCGTCCTCCCGCGTGTGCCAGGACAGCGAGGCGGGATCCCGGGAGTCCCAGGCCACGAGGCCCTGGTCGCCGGCGATTTCCAGATGGGTGCGGGTCCGGCCGGGCGTGTGGGCCCAGCTGGCTTCGATGTGGCCAATGGCTCCGGACTCGAACCGCAGGGTCAGGAGGGCGTGGTCGCACTGCGGCACATCGGCCTCCAGGAGACCCCGGGCAAACACCCGTTCGACTTCGCCCATGCACCAGCGGTGGAAGTCGATGTCGTGAATGCCCACATCCATTATTACGCCGCCACTCTGTTCGAAATCTGCATAGCGCCGGGCGGCGGGCCCGCCGCCC
>JAAXGZ010000156.1 GCA_012271135.1 Caldilineales bacterium
GAGGCGGCGACGCGGCCGGGCGGGGCTTTCGCGCCGGCCGTTCGGCTGGGGGCGCAGTTGGGGTACGGGGTTCCCATCCTGGACGGCGCCGGGCTGTTCACCTCCTACGGAGACTATCGCCTGTCAGGGGACGATCAGCGTTGCCGGGTGGGGAGCCGCTGGGAGGTGGGCCGGCAGTTCACCCTGAACCTGGAAGGCGAGCGGCACCAGGATGCCGGCCCGGCGGAGTACCGCGTGTCGCTGACCGCGGAACTGTACTTCTAGGCCTGTCCAGGGACGCCGACAGTTCCGGGAGCGACCTTCGGCAAGGCGGTGATGCCGCTGGGTGCCAACCCCGTCGGGAGACGATCCAGTGCAATATTTCCGACCGATCAGCCCGTAGCAAATCGTGCTCGGGCTCACTCCCCATTTTCTCCGCTTGACGAACGTTGTGTACTTGCGAAGGGGATTCAGTCTTGGCGCTTTGTTCCAACATAGGCTATTGAAAATAAAGTAAATATCTTTCCTTTTGTTGCCCAGTATGGCGGGAAGGTGGCCTGCAACTTACCGAGCACTCATCCCTGGATGCACATGGATGCGATGTGGCCATGGACTTGGAGAGACCGAAATGGACAGGAAATTCCCCGGCTTTGCGGTAGGGCAGCTCTTCCCCTGACACAGCAGCCATACTATAAAATGACAATTCACACCTGCATACACCTTATGAGTATTCCTGCGAAACCCGTGTTACCCCCTCAGGCTTCCTCCATTCGGCCGGTGGAGTTGACTCTCGACAGCGCATTCCAGTTTTGCCACCTCGAATTTGCCATGTGCTTTCTGGAGCAGGCGCTGTTTGGCGTCAATTCGCTGAAAGTGCGGCCCGGCGCTCGGGAGAAACGGATCAAGGAACGCCGGGAGGTTTGGGGGCAACGTCGCCAGCGACAGATTGCAGAGCACCAGGAAGACCTTCAGAAGCAGCAGTATGGAGGGTAAATCTCGGGCCGGGCCCCAATTCGAGGAGGCGAGATCAGCAGCTTCCCGCCAGAGCATCAAGGTGGGAATCCTGTCGGATACGCACGGGTGGATCGATCCGAACATCCAGGAAATTTTGGCTGAGGCGGACTGGATCGTGCATGCGGGTGATGTGCTAGGAATATCGGTGTTGCAGGCTCTCGAAGAATTGGTGGGCCGCAGGCGGGTCGTGGCGGTGGCAGGCAACAACGATGTAGGGGGTCAGGACTCCCGTGGAGACAGATTGCCGACGGTCGCCGAGGTGCCTCTTCCGGGGGGTACGCTGGTAGTAACGCATGGCGATCAGTTCGGCGCGGCCCCGGCACACGAGAAGCTGAGAGAAACATGGCCGGAGGCCGGGGTCATCGTCTATGGGCATACGCACCAGCTGGTCTGCGATCAGGAGAATCTCCCCTGGGTATTGAATCCAGGTGCGGCCGGCCGGACGCGGGTTCGTAAGGGACCCTCCTGCCTTATGTTGACGGCCGACAGCGAGGGCTGGACGGTGGAGGCATACCAGTTCAAACTCTCGAACGGGGGGTGAGAATGTCTGCCGCACGGAAATGGGCGCTGAAGATTTTGGCCTCCGCCGGGATCGAGGAGGGGGGGACTCAGCTTTGGGATATTCAGGTACATAACCCGCGACTTTATTGGCGAATTCTTACGCAGGGCTCGCTCGGTCTGGGCGAGTCCTACATGGACGGTTGGTGGGATTGCGAGGCGCTGGATGAGTTTTTCGCGCGGGTGCTGAGCCTCGGGCTGGACCACCGGGTGAGCGGCCTGAACCAGGTCAAGGTCTTGGGGCTTTCGCGGTTGCTGAACATGCAGAACCGCACCCGTTCCAAGCGGGTTGCTCGGCAACACTATGACGTGGGAAACGATTTATACAGTGAAATGCTGGATCAAAGGATGATGTATTCCTGTGGCTACTGGCGCCGTGCCGAGACTTTGGACGAGGCGCAAGAGGCAAAGCTGGAACTGATCGCCTGCAAGCTGGATCTTCAGCCCAACGCCCGGATTCTCGACATCGGATGCGGATGGGGCGGGGCATGTCGGTTTTTTGCCGAACACTACGGGGTGGAGGTGGTCGGGGTGACCTTGTCGGGAGAGCAGGCCAAGTTCGCACGCGAACATTGCGCGGGCCATGCGGTGGAAATTCTCCAGCAGGACTATCGCGACCTGCCGCCGAGCGAAACGTTCGACGCGGTCTATTCCATCGGAATGTTCGAGCATGTCGGCTACAAGAACTACCGGGCCTTCATGCGCAAAGTGCATGAATTGCTGCCGCCTGGCGGCCGGTTCCTTCTCCACACCATTGGCCGCAATACCACGAGGATCAGCACCGACCCTTGGATCAACCGGTACATCTTCCCGCATGGCATGGTGCCTTCAATCCGGCAGATCGGGCAGTCTGTCGAGCAACTGTTCGTGATGGAGGATTGGCACGGTTTTGGCTTGGACTACGATCGCACTCTCATGGCATGGAGGGCCAATTTCGAGGGTGCATGGGAATCCCTGCGCGACCGTTACGATGAGCGGTTTTTCCGCATGTGGCGGTACTACCTGAGTTGTTGTGCCGGTTCTTTCCGGGCGCGCCAGAACCAGTTGTGGCAAATTCTTCTGGTGAAAGGCGGCCTGGAGGGCGGCCCGCCCGTGTGCCGTTGAGGCGAACTACTCCCTGTACAGGAGCCGCATCGTCTTCCAGGGGATCCCTGATGTTGGAATAATTTTCACAAGTCCCACGCTGTCGCGGGCACGAGGAGTCGTCCAGATGGCTTCAGGCAAGTGCGAGCTGGCGCTCAGGGTTTTCTGCTGTGCAGGATTCAGGCAGCTGGTATGGCTAACCCGCGCCCGTGATCTTCTGCGGCTGGCAAGGCATTCGAAGCCTAGCAGAGCACGATGCTGACGACAGCAGCGAGTCCTCCTCCGCAGACCCCGGCAGTCATCATCATGAAGAACAGGTCGGTGCGTGTGATTTCAATTTTCACAGAATTTCCTACAGATTGCGGGATTGGGGCAGGCGGGATTATAGCGAATCAATAGGCCGACCCACTTTTTACGGATGCCCGCGAAAAGATCAGGCTGTGCCTGGCCTGTGTCCCAGGATGCCTGCCGCCTGCTGGTCCGCATGGTAGGAAGAGCGCACCAATGGTCCGCTGGCCACTTCCAAAAATCCGAGTCGTCTGGCCTCATCGCCCAGCTCCTCGAATTCCTCCGGCGGCACGTAGCGGCGAACCGGGAGATGGTGGCGGGTCGGCTGCAGATATTGCCCCAGTGTCAGCATCCGGCAGCCATGATCCAGAAGATCCCGCATGACAGTACGGATCTGCTCAGTGGCCTCGCCCAAGCCCAGCATCAGGCCTGACTTGGTTGGGACATCTGGGTGCGCGTCGCCGAATTGTTTCAGCAGTTCCAGGGAGTGGCGGTAGTCAGCTCCCGGCCGCGCGGCACGGTACAGTTGCGGGACGGTTTCGAGGTTGTGGTTGAACACGTCCGGGACCCCGGTGCCCAGTTCTTCTAGCGCCCGACCGAGCCGACCGCGAAAGTCCGGCACCAGGATTTCTATGCGGATTCCGGGGTTGAGCTTGCGCACCTCCCGCACGCATTCCGCAAAATGCCGGGCTCCGCCATCGTGGAGGTCGTCCCGATCTACCGAAGTGATGACTACGTAGCGCAGGCTCAGCATCGCGACAGTTTCCGCAAGGCGCTTCGGTTCATCGGCATCCACCGGAAGTGGGCGCCCGTGGGCCACGTCGCAAAACGGGCAGCGTCGCGTGCAGAGATCGCCGAGGATCATGAACGTGGCGGTGCCGTGGCCGAAGCATTCCGGCAGGTTCGGGCAAGACGCTTCCTCGCAGACGGTATGCAGGGACCGCGAGCGGAGAAGTTCACGCATCTGCCGCACTAGGGGAGCATGCCGCAGATGGATGCGTAGCCAAGGCGGCTTGCGCAGGGCTGGGACATTGGCAGCCGGTTTGACCGGGATGCGCGAGATCTTTTGCTTCGCAGTCTGTTTGACGCCGGGAGGGAGGCTCATGCGTGAGCCTCCCTCGTATACAGGGCCTGTAGCAGATGGGGCAGGAGCTTCCGTGCGGTCTCGTCGACACTCCATTCCACTCCGCATTCGCGCAGACTTGTGGCTTCCAGCTCCGGGTTGCCACAGATGTTGATTTGCCGGAACAGGTTCAGGTTCGGGTGGACGTTCAGCGCAAGCCCGTGGGAACTTCTGGAACGACTGACCCGCAGGCCGATGGATGCGATTTTCTTGCCTTCCACGTAAACGCCGGGCATGGCGTCCTTTCTGTGGGCGGGGGTTTGGGCTTCCGCGAGCAAAGCCAACACTGTACTTTCCAACCGTTCGACCAAGGCGCGAACCCCGAGGCGTAGCCGGCGCAGATCCAGCAGGGTGTAGACGACCAGCTGGCCGGGCGCGTGACAGGTCACTTGGCCGCCGCGGTTGCTGCGCACGACAGGCAATGGGCATGGGGAGTGGATGTGGGCTGGGTCGGCGCCGACCCCGAGGGTCAGGATGCTCGGATGCTGCAGAAGCCAGATCTCATCGGCGCTGGCCTTGTCCCTTGCTTCGGTATGACGGCGCATGGCCTCGGCGCAAGGTTCGTAGTCATACAGGTCCCAGTGCCGGATGCGGGGTGCGGGAGTCATGATGCGTTGCAGAATTCGCGATACCAGTCGCGGACACGTTGCGTGACCGGGCCAATGTCCCGGTTGTTCACCGGGACGTCGTCCAGTTCGATTACCGGCATCACGCCGCGGGTGGAGCCAGTGATCCAGATTTCTTCAGCGCGCCGCAGTTCGCTTATGCTCAAGCGACCTTCCTGGTACTCCATTCCGTTCTCGCGCATCAGCCTCAACACCAATTTCCGGGTCACGCCGGGCAGAATCTGGGGACCCAGATTAGGGGTTCGCACCAGGCCGCCGACCACCGCGAAGACATTGCTGGTGGCGCCTTCCATGACTTCATCCCCCCGGCACAGGATCGCTTCTCCCGCCTGGCGGTCCACGGCGTCCTGCGTCGCCAGGATGGTTTCCAGCAGCATGATGGACTTGATGTGGCAACGCCCCCAGCGTTGATCTTCGCGCGTGATGGCGTGAATCGACTCGGGTCTTTCCGGCAGGGGCTGCGCCATGGCGAACACGGTGGGCGGGCCGTCCAGAAACTGCTTGCGAAAAGGGGCTCCCTCGGGAATGACGCCTCGGGTGACTTGGAAATACACAAAGCATTCATCTGGGCCCTGCTTGATCAGGCGGGCACAGATCTTGCGCCACACCGGTTCTTTTGGAGCCCCTTTGATGTGGATAGCGGCAAGGCTGTTTTTCAGGCGCTCCAGATGGTCGTTCAGGCAACGCGGCCGTTTGCGGTAGACCGGGATCAGCTCGTACACGCCGTCGGCAAACAGGAAGCCGTGATCCATGATCGGGATCGTGATCTCTTCGAGGGGACGGTACTTGCCGTTGTAGTAGGCGGGGGTAGGCATGGTGGTTTTATGAGGCCTCATCACCCCGACAGTCTTGCCTCGGTGCTTTCGTGCGGTTCATGCCGCCACCTCCTGATCCGACACATTCCTATTATGGAACCGATGTGCCAAATTCCACAAGGGGCGCAGCCGGATTCCGGGAAGGGAATCCGGCCTGCAGGTTAGTGTGGTGCTATTTAAACAGTCGCCGCAGGGAGTGCCAGAGCCGAATGAAAAAGCCAACCTGCGGCATGTCGACCAGCACGATGGCCGGTGCCTGCGCCAGGATCCGGTTTTCGTGGCGTATGGTGATTCGGCCGACAGTCTGTCCCCTTACGAGTGGTGCCTCCACTTCCGGCTCCAGGTGGTAGGTGGTCGTCAGTTTTTTGTATGCCGCAACCGGAAGGGTCATCACCAGGTCTTCGGCCAGCCCGACCGGTGCTTGCTCCATTTCCGCAAACCACACCGGGATTTCCGCCAGCGGGGTCATGCCGCCATGGATCTTCCGTGTACGGAAAAAACGGAACCCCCAGTTCAGCAGTGCCCGGCTGTCGCGCACCCGGGCCCGGCCGGTCTTGGCGCCGAGGACGACCGAGACCAGCCGCATGTTGTCGAGTTCCGGGCGCATGGCGCTTGCGGCCAGGCAGTATTGCGCCGCTTCGGTGAAGCCGGTCTTGATGCCGTCTACCGTGGGGTCCAGCTTCAGAAGGCGGTTGCGGTTGGGTTGCGTGATGTCATTCCAGGTGTATTCCCACTCCCGGAACATCGCGTAAAGGTCGGGGAATTCGTTGATCATGGCGGCAGACACGATGGCGGTGTCGCGGGCCGACATGTAATGATCGGGTCCGCCCAGCCCAGAGGCGTCGGTGAAATGGCTCTCACTCATTCCCAGTCGCTCGGCCTCTGCGTTCATTATGCTGACGAAAGACTCTTCACTCCCCGCGATGTGCTCCGCGAGCGCGATGCTGGCGTCGTTGCCCGACTGCACAATGATGCCGCGCAGCAGATCGATGACCGGGACCTGGCTGTTGATTTCCACGAACATCCGGGAACCGATTGCCCTGCGCGCTTTGCGGCTGATGGTCACCAAGTCCTGTTCCCCGATCAGGCCGTCCCCCAGAGCGCGGAAGGCCAGGTAGGTGGTCATGATCTTGGTCAGGCTGGCAGGTTCGACGGGCTCGTCGGCATTCGCCTCCGCAAGGACCTCGCCGGTTTGCGTGTCCATCAGGATGTAGCTGGGAGCACTCAGTTCCGGCGGTGGTGGAGTCGGCACCTCGGCCCAGGCCGGGCTGGCCAGCAGCAGTGCCAGGAAAATCGGGCGGTTCATTTTTTTCTTATGGGCTTCCAGTTAGGGACGTTTACGGGGGTGTATTCGGTAATTCCGAGAGTTTCAAGTTCTGAGATGGCTTGGTCGAGCTCGGCGCTGTCTTCGAAAGGGCCTTGCAGTACCCGGTGCAGCGTCATGCCACGCTGCCGGGTTCGAACGGAGAGCCGGACCAGTCCTTGGCGGCGCAATTGTTGCACAAAAGCTTCCGCATTGCTCCGGATCGCGAAGGCTCCGAGCTGCAGGAATTGGTGCTCTACGGTCAGGGGTGCCGTGTCGGGGCCGCGGATGGTGCGCACTTCGACCGGAGCCACGCCTTCGTCGGTAATTTCGAGGTCCAGCGCGGCTTGGTAGGACAGGTCGATGATGCGGCCTTCCACGAAAGGACCGCGGTCGTTCACACGGACGGTGATGGAGCGGCCGGTGTCAAGATGCGTCACCTTGACCCAGGTGGACAGGGGCAGGGTCTTGTGCGCGGCACTCATCTGGTGCATGTCGAAGACCTCGCCGCTGGACGTTTTTCGTCCGTGGAACTTCGGTCCGTACCAAGAGGCCAGACCCCGTTCAACGTAGCCTTCGGCCGAGTCCATGACGTGGTAGCGAACGCCAAGCACAACATAGCTGGAAGGGCCGCCGTTGCGGGATTTGGGCACCGAATCGGAGTCGGAGAAAGTTTCAGCGACGTAGTCATAGACGCTGCACCCGCCGCAGGCCAAAGCCAGGGTCAGCAGCCCGGCGGTGCGGTTAAATCTCGGAATCATTTTCCAGGGCTTGGCTTAACTGATAAATCATCAGTGCGTAAAGGGCGCTGTGGTTGTAGCGCGTAATCACGTAGAAGTTGTGATGGCCGACCCAGTATTCGAGTGAAGAGGAGTTCTCGAATCGGTGTACGGCCACCGGCTCGGCGGTCGGGTGCTGCAGTCGGATTTTGGACGCGGCCAGTTGCTGCGGCTGGATGTCCGGCAGCAGAGCCTTGCTCAGCGGCAATTTCTCGGGGTCCTTGGGCTGGATCGATTCCGCGACCGGTTCGCCCGGGCGCCAGTGGTGCTTCTGGAAATAATTTGCGATGCTGAAGATGATATCGGCCGGACTGTTCCACAGGTCGCGCTGGCCGTCGTGGTCGCCGTCAACGGCAAAGTCCCGGTAACTGCTGGGAATAAACTGGGCCTGCCCGAGCGCGCCGGCCCACGAGCCACGCATCTTCTTAATGTCCAGCCTGGCTTCGCGCTCCAGAAGGAAGAGCTGTTCCAGCTGCTTGCGGAAGAATTCCCCGCGCGGCGGGTAGTCGAATCCCAGGGTCACCAAAGTGTCCAGCACCGGATGCGAGCCGGTGTTGCGCCCAAAATTGGATTCGGCCGCAATGATGGCGGTAATCACTTCGGGGGGCACCTTGTAAATGCGTTCCGCTTCTTCGAGCAGGCCGGCGTGTTCCTTGAGATAGACCCGGCCTTGACGGATGCGGTCGTCGGTGAGAAAGACCTTTCGGTACCAGTGCCAGGGTTTCGATTCGGCAGGGCGGCGGGCGCTGGCAATGACTTTAGGCTGATGCTTGCAGTCGGAGATCAGCCTGTAAATGTGCTCGGCCGACAGGTCGTGTTCATCCGCGAGGCGGTCGGCCCAGGCGCGGACCTCGGGGCGTTCTATGTACGGGATGGGCGCCTCGCCTGCCATGGCGCAGGCAGGTAAAAGGCACAGCAGGAGCCCGCGATTTCGGGAGATCATTTACTTGAGATGTACGTGGACGTAGTGCCGGGCGGCCATCATCATACCGAAAGCGGCCAAAGTGCTGATCATGGCGCTCCCGCCGTAGCTCAGCAATGGCAAGGGCGAACCG
>JAAXGZ010000041.1 GCA_012271135.1 Caldilineales bacterium
ACATTTGTCCATCCGAAATGCTTAGGGCGGCGTACTTTCGGGGTGGAACAGGCGAAGGGCGGGCCTGGATGCGTCGTGCCTCGCAACCCGCCAGGGCATATTGGTGCGGAATGATGGGTTTGGGGCTTGCTGGTACCGTGGGGGTGTAGGAATCCACATGGCAGCTACCGCACCATGTCCTGCCGGCCCGTGGGATAGGGGCAGCTGCACGGCGAGAGGCGTTCCCGTCAGGGACCTTGTGGGACCGTGAACAAGAGGATCGGGGGCCAGTCCCTGTCGTTTCATCCCCTATTGGTGTAGCACCGCGGCCAGACTGTTGTCCGGACCCGCGAAGTACTCCAAGAATCGCTTGAGTGGGATAGGTTTCCGAATGGATGTGCCATCCCCGGACTTGCAAGTCGCTGCTGGGCAAGAGATCATCCGATCGAGTTTGGAAGGCCGCGTCTGACTTGGAGTACCAATCGGAGATCACGTTGTTGGCCATCATCTGGGAATTTCCCGGTCCACGGCTGTCCAGGCTGTCGCGCATGGGTGTATGGGAAAGTCAAAACCCTGGTTGAACCCGCGGCGCGAACATTAGGCCGGAATGCCCGCCATGAGCAGGCCCAGGCGGTTGCGGTCAATCTGTGCGGTAGGGGGCAGGTTGATCAAACGGCCCTCGAACATGACCGCAATACGGTCTGCCAAGGCCAGGATCTCGTCCAGATCGTGGCTCGCCAGGAGGACCGCCCGTCCGGCATCCCGCTGCTGCACAATTTGATGGTGGATGAACTCCACCGAACCTACGTCCACCCCGCGGGTCGGCTGGCTTGCAATCAGCAGTTGCAGCCCGTTCCGTATTTCGCGGGCCACCACCAGCTTCTGCTGGTTGCTTCCGGACAGACTGGCCAACGGTTGTTCCAGGCTGGTAGTCCGGATGTCGAACGCAGCCACCTTGCTCCGGGCGTGGCCCCGGATTGCTTCAAGCCGCAGCAGGCCCCAACGCGTAAAGGGTGGTTGGTTGCAAAGGTTCAGGACCAGATTCTGGGCAACCGAAAAGCTCGCGACCATGCCATAGGCGCGCCGGTCCTCGGGAATGTGGCCGGTGCCTCCCTCCCGGCCAACTTGCCTGGCGGAAGCATGCGTGGTGTCGCGCCCGTTCAACCGGACGGCGCCGGATGACACGGGACGAAGACCTGTTAAAGCCTCGATCAGTTCGGTTTGGCCATGGCCCTGCACGCCGGCCAACCCCAGGATTTCCCCCTGCTTCACCTCGAATGAAATCCGTTCCACGGCGGTTGTCCCGTCGTCCCGGTGTACGGTCAGGTTGTCGACCTCGAGTATCGGCGGTCCGGGCACGACTGTCGTCTTGGGTACGGTCAGTGCAGGGACGCGACCCACCATCATGGTGGCCATAGCCTGTTCCGTGGTGGCGCCGGGCCTTTCGTGGCCGACCACCGCTCCCTGCCGCAGCACAACAATGCGGTCGGCTACGTCCAGTACTTCCTTCAGCTTGTGGGTGATGAAGATGATGCCGGTTCCCTGATTGCGCAGTCCGCGCATGATTTGGAACAGGCTGCCCGTCTCCTGCGGGGTCAACACGGCGGTCGGCTCGTCCAGGATTAATATGCGCGCACCCCTGTACAGGGCCTTGACAATCTCCACGCGCTGTCGCATGCCTACCGGCAAGTCATCAATCACGGCTTGGAGATTGATGTCCAACTGACCGCCGAATCGTTGGCAGAGTTCTTCCACACCCCGTTCGGCGGTTGCCAGGTCAAGTACGCCGCGACGCGTGGTTTCCGCACCCAGGACGATGTTTTCCAAAACGGTCATGGTGGGTACCAGCTGGAAGTGCTGGTGCACCATCGCGATACCGGCTGTGATGGCGTCTCGGGGCGATCGGCATTCCAGTCGGTGACCACCCACACGAATGGATCCCGAGGTAGGGGGATGGAGCCCGTAGATGATGTTCATCAGCGTGGACTTTCCGGCTCCGTTCTCACCCAGGACCGCCAGGATTTCTCCCGGGAACAGGTCCAGGTCGATGTTTCGATTGGCCACAACTCCTGGGAAGTGCTTGGTGACTCCTCGCACTTCAAGGACGGGAAGGGGCATGTTCCGGCGGATTCCCGCGGACTGATGCCGCCGGCCAACCCGTTCGGCTAAAGGTGCGGCGTTCATACTTCCGTTTCGCGCAGGTAGGATTGGCCCAGTGAGCCGGGCGCGCGCACCCGACCCACCAGTCCAGACACTGCAATTACCGTCACCAAGTAGGGAATCATCGAGATAAAGTGGCGCGGCAGGATGGTGGCTTGGGCCAACAGCAGTTCATTCTGGATTGCCTGGGCATAGCCAAAGAGGAGCGATGCACCCAGGGCGCCCACGGGATGCCAGTTTCCGAAAATCACTGCTGCCAGGGCGATGAATCCCCGTCCCGCGGTCATCCCTTCCTGGAATTGTCCAACTGCCTCAAGGACCAGATAACCACCACCCAGTCCGGCCAGGGCCCCGCCCAAAGTGGTGTTTAGGTACCGAAGACGCAACACGGCCACACCTGCAGTGTCCGCTGCACGGGGGTGTTCACCAATCGCCCGGGTGCGCAACCCCCACCGCGTGTGCGCCAACGCAAATCCCACCACCGCGACCGCCAGCAACGCCACATAGGTAATCGGGGGCTTGTTGAACAACAAGGGTCCGATTACCGGCCACTCCGACAGCAGCGGAACCGGCCATGGCGCGAACTTGCCTACAGCCACGGCATCCCTGTCGAAGAAGGTGGCGGAGATCCCCATCGACAGCAGGATCAGGGCCGTGCCGGAGATGAGCTGGTGCATGCCGAACCGCAGGCAGAAGAGGGCATGCAGCAAGCCCATCGCGGCTCCCGTCAATAGGGTTGCACATGTGCCGAGGAGCAGACTGGGGCCTAAGGCCCAGTGATTGGTGGCGGTCTTGGCCACAAAGGCGGCGAACGCCCCGGCCAGCATCATGCCTTCAATGCCGATGTTAACAATCCCTGAGCGCTCGCACAGGATGCCTCCCAGTGCCCCCAAAATGAGGGGAATGGCGGCACACAGGGCGAAATTAAGGACACGGGCACCGAACAACATCCGGATCGCCTGGATGTCGGCGAACGGCGCGTACTCGACCAGGAAGGCTCCTGTCAGAAGCAGAAGGGACAGGCCGGCCGTGAACCGGGCGGTGGATTGGGTGAAAGAGGCCATGGATAAGGCGTCAGATACGGAGGCTGGCCGCCACGGCGGATACGTGTTGCGTGCGGGACATACGGTCCAGCAGCCAGGTTGCAAGCGCGGGCACGGCCACGAAGATCAGGATGAGGGTTTGGATCACTTGAATGATGTCGGATGGAACCCCCGAGTCGAACTGCATCTTCGGCGCACCGGCATCCAGGGCCGCAAACAACAAGGACGCCAGCACAATTCCCAAGGGATGCCCCTGGCCCAGCAAGGCAATGGTGATACCTTCAAAGCCCACACCTCCTCCAAACTCCGGTGCAAACTTGTGGTTAACGCCAAGGGTTTCGATGGCTCCCGCCAATCCGGCCAGGCCACCGGCCCACGTCATGGTCAGTACGGTCGTCCATCCGGAACGCATTCCGGCGTACCGCGCTGCCAAGGGCTTGGCCCCAACGGTCTTCAATTCAAAACCGAATCGGGTTCGTTCCATCAGCCACCACACCAACAGGGCGGCTAGCAACGCCAGTGCGATGCCCCAGTGGATCCTGAGCGGGGGACCAAAGATCCAGGGAATGCGAGCGGACGCGAGCACGTCCGTCGACGCGGAAACAGGACCTGCCGTTGAATCCCACAACGGACCGGGCCGGGTCGTCGACAGGGTACTGCCGGCAAACACCGTCCATCCCGTGAATAGGGTGGCCACGTGGTTCAGCATGATGGTGGTGATGACTTCGTGGGCCCCGGTTGACACCTTGAGCCAGCCCGGAATGGCACCCCATGCACATCCGAAGCCGATGCCCATGGCCACGGCCAGGGGCAGGTGGAACCAAACGGGCAATCCTTCGAACTGTATGCCCACCCAGACGGCTCCCACGGAGCCCATCAGAAACTGCCCGGCGGTCCCGATGTTGAACAGGCCGGCCTTCATGGCCAAAGCAACAGACAGACCGGTCAGGACAAACGGCGACGTCTTGCGCACGGTGGCTGCAAGGCCGCGCGCCGTTCCTGCGGAACCCGCGATCAAGCCGGTGAAGGCTTCCCACGGGTTGTGCCCCAACACGGCCATCAGTACTACTCCCAGCAGCACTGCCCCCAACAGCGCCAATGCCGTTTGAAGTGCAGCCATAGGCCAGGGTTGTGCTTTAGGTATCGGCATTACGTCCCCGCGCCTCTGCGGCTCGTCGCAGCACTATGGGGCTCCACTGCGAAAACGGGGCAGATCCGGGGGCCTACGCCATCGCAGGGGGCCAAAATCCGATGGTGGTCCGGATCCCCCCTGCTTACTGGTCGTATCCGGTTTCCAGTGTGCCCTCGTCGAAGGCAGCCTTGACGGCAAGCAGTTCCTGTAGTTCGGGACCGACCACAATCAGTTCGTCCACTCCGGCCGTTTTAAGTTCCATGGCACTGGACACGAGACAGGGCCGGACTGCCGGCACCGTGTACCATTGATCGGTGTCAACTCCGATGCAGAACACGCTGGTCCCGGCACCCGGATCGGTGGCGACTTCCTGGATGGCTCCGTTGCCGGTGTTGCCGCCTCCACCAAACACCACGTCGGCCTTCTGATCCAAGGCTTGGCGCGCGGTGGCGGCACCCCATTCCGGATCATTGAACGCGATCGACAGGTCGCCCGGATGGTAGGTTGCCATCACCTCAATCTCGGGATTGACATAACGGGCGCCCAAGGCAAAGCCTTCCCCGAACGCCACTACCGGCGGTATGAGGTCGGCACCTAGGACGGCGGCAATGGTTCCGGTTCGGGACAGGCCCGCGGCCAGCATGCCGGCAAGAAAGCCGGCCTGATCCTCCCGGAACACCAGACCTGCCAGGTTGGGCAGGGATTGGACCTGAAACTGGTCTACCCCGATGAAGTGGATGTCTGGGTTCTCCAGGGACGCTTCAATGGTGGCGTCCCCCAAGACATAGCCAACCGAAACGATGACATCGTATCCATTGTTGATGAACTGGCCAAGGTTGTCGGCATAGTCCTTGGGATCGGTGGTTTCAATGAACTTGAAGCCTTCGCCCTCGGTCAAGCCCAAGGTTTCGGCGGCCGCCAGAACTCCTTCCCAAGCGGACTGGTTGAAGCTGCGGTCATTGATTCTTCCGATATCGGTGACCAGGCCAACCCTGAACGAAGGCGCAATCGCGGGTTCGTCCATGTTGACCACAGGCATCGCCGGAAGTGCACATCCGGCCAGCAGCAGGACGGTGGCCACGGCGGCTATCCATGCGCGGCATCCGGTTCCTGTGGATAGACGGTAGCAGAACATGGGAGAGGGTATGCGACCGAAGCGGATTTTATGTACGGCGGGCGATTTGGATGTGCGTGATTGCCGGATTTCCGGTTCAGGAGGGCGCGGATTATAGCAACCGCGCAGGGTGGCAGCCATCGCCATCTTGTTCGGCCAGGATCGGGCGGCACGGACGGTTTGCGGTACCCGCGATGTCGGTGATTTGGTTACGTTCGCGGGCTGTGTACCGCGACCAGGTGGCGGGCTAAATCCTCCCTGTGCAGCAGTGCGTGGAACGCCTTGATTTCATGGAGGGCCGTACGCAACTGAGCCAGCAAGGGTATTGATTTGCGACGGTGCCAGTCGTCGTTCCGGGCGCCTTGGGCTTGGTCCGGGCCAGGCAATGCCAAGTCTCCCGCCATATGAAGGAAGTCGTTGGCCTGCAACAGGGCGCGGGTGATTTGCATGACTTCCCTGGTCAGGCCCCATTCGGCAGCCCACTGTTCCTGGAGCAAGTCGGGGATCCCGGAGGCATTCATCGCCGAGGGGGTGCCGGTGGCCGACGGGGGTGCATCGTCTTGCCGATGATTGTCGTTTGTAGCCGACGAGTTCGAATCCCACGCGCGCTTGTAGCGTTCCTTGAACAATTCCACTACTTGATCAATCTCAAGGGGTGTCCCTTGTGGCCCCGCCGCCCGGACTGCAACGGAGGACCAGGCGCGTGCCAGCAGCAGTTCCTTGAGGTGCTCGCGGGAGGGGGGCGCCGTCCAAATCATGAGGGAGTCGCGATCGTCCATCCCTTTCAAGGCGGGCGGAACACTGATCCATGCCTCCGGCAACGCTGCTCCGGCGGCATACCAGGCGGTGGCTTCCCGTACGTCGTCCGGCAGCTCGGCCAACGGGGATGCGCGGAGATCCTCGATGGTGAAGGGCATGGTCTGGACCGGGGACTCCGGCGCAATGGTGCGGTGTGGGGCGACCGACTCGCAGTCCCTGACCAGTAGAAAAAAGCTCCTGCGCCGCCGGTAGGTGTCCAGGGCCAGGTGGTACAGCAGATTGATCGGTCCTTCCAGCACCTGTTCCACCCCCGGAGGTGCGTTGAACCACTTGGCCTGGGAGGCAAACCGGTGTCCAGCTTGGCGGACGCTGAAGAAAAGGTGTTTGCCGTCGCGGGAGCGTACGGGGCGTTCAGCCGCCAATTCCCGCGACAACAGGATGGGCTGCGGGTTGCCGGTACCGGTCGGTTCCAGTGCTTCCAACTGACGGTGGGTGTCCGGATTCAGCTCGCCCAGGCGAAGTTCCAGCTCTGCGCGGCGCGGTGCAGGGCCATCATCATGCAGGGCCGCCACTTCCTCGCTGACCCTGCGCCGGAATTCCTCGAGGCGATCGACTTCAAGTCGCACGCCGGCGGCGCCCGCGTGTCCTCCATGCGACAGGAGCAGGTCGCTGCACCGGCCAATCGCGCGGCCGATGTCAATGCCGTCTACACTGCGTGCGCTGCCCCGGGCCACGCCTTCCTCCGTTATCGTGAGAACAATGGACGGCTTGCCAGTCTCTTCCACGATCCGGCTGGCGGCGATCCCCAGCAATCCCGGATGCCAGCCCCGGTGGGCAATCACGAGGCAGTGGAGGGCTTGGTGTTCGGGGCGTTCGGCCAAGAGGTTGCGCGTGGTTGCGGCGATGCGCGCGGATTCGTCCTTGCGTCGTTCGTTCAAAAGGGTGAGGTTGCGGGCAATCTCGTTGGCTTGGATCCGATCCCGGGTCAGAAGCAGTTCGACCGAGGTCTGGGCGCTTTCCAGTCGGCTTACGGCATTGAGACGGGGGGCTACCTGGAAGGCGATGTGTTCGGCGCGCATCCCGGTCTTGCGCCACTGCACGCGCGGCAGACTCTCGTCCAACAGGACCTCCAGGCCGATTCTTTCGGTTCGGGCCAGTTGTACCAGCCCCCGCTGCAGCCAATAGCGCGTGTCCGCTTTCTGGTCGGCCATGTCCGCCACGATGCCCACGGCAACCAGATCGAGAAACCGGTCCGCTGTGGCCACGGGCTCCAGTTTGCTGATCAACTGCTGCACAACCAGAAAGGCCACGCCCACACCCGGCAGATGGGCCTGGGGATGTTCCGGGGGCATCAGCTGCGGGTTGACGATGGCGCCGGCAAGGCACCGAACGCCCCAGCGTTCCAGGTCGGCATCCTCGGTGCTGACCGGTCGACACGGATCCGTGCCCGGTTCATGGTCATCGAATTCCGGTGGCAGGGCATGGTGGTCCGTGACAATGACATCCAGCCCCGCCTGCCGAGCGACCCTGAGGCCCTCCACGGCGTCGATGCCGGTGTCGCATGTGATGATCAGGGCAGGACGGGGAGAGAGTCGCGGGAGTAAGTCCGCCAGTACCGGGGCCTGGACTCCATGGTTGTCCCGGACGCGGTGGGGGATGTGCCAGTGTATGAGCGCGGGATCGTCCGTCAGTTCGTGCAGAGCCGACACCAGAAGGGCGGTACTGGTTTGTCCATCCGCATCGAAGTCCCCCCACACCAGGACCGACTGCCTCCGGTCCAGGCATTGCCTCAGCATTCGGGCTGCTCGCACAACCCCCACCATGGCGCTGGCCGGTGCGGGCGCGTAGTGATCCGGGTTCAGGAAGCCCTTGGCGGAATCCGCGTCAACAATGCCCCGTTGTGCCAAGAGCCGCGCCAGAAGCGGTCCCTGACAGACGGCCAGCAACTCGGTCGGCGGGGCCGCCGAAGGAATCAGCTGCCAGTTCATTGCGCGGTTCCCACCGGGTGGTTGCGGACGGAAAGTCCGATGCGCATGGAGCCGCACGCCCTAGTCGAGGGAAAAATCGAATGCCTCCCAGACGGCTTCGAGATCCTCTTCCTCATAGTCGATGGGTTGTACGGGTCCGGCAGACGTGGGGTTTCGTTCACAGTAATGGAGGTACTCGCACGGACGGCAGACCGTATCGACCGTGGCCGGATCATCGGGAACGCGTGCAAATGCCTCCTCTCCTTCGAGGCCGTCAATCATGCCCATGATAGATGCCAGATTTGACCGGTTTTGCTCGTGCTGGCGTTGCGAGTACGGCAGTTGCAGTGGATTGTCCGGGTCCTGTGCGAACCAGAAGACCAGCGTGATGCCCGATGCGGTCACGGTGTTCCAACCCAGGCGGCTGGAAGCCTCCAGCACGACAAAGGGGAGGATGCGGGCCTGGTCCGAACGTCTCAATCTGTCTGTGTTGGTGTTGGTACCGGTTTTCCAGTCAACGATGGTGACTGTCCCGTCGCTGCATCGTGCGAGCAGGTCCGCGCGGGCGGTCAGCAGCCAGTGGTCGAAGGGGACGGTGAGGTCGTATTCGGTCAGGAATTGGTCGGCGCGCAGCGAGCATCGGTAGTTCCAGGCCTTGGTCAGGCTTGCGGCCTGATCCGCCGGCAGCCCGTTGGCGACCGACTGCATCGGCAGTCCCCTGGCCAGTCGTTCCATGCAAAGGTGAAACCGTTGGCCCAGGCGTGCCGCGTCCCAGTCGCGATCCACCAGCGTAAAAGAACGCTCCAACAATGGCTTGTCGGACCTGTACTTCAGGAAGAACCGACGATGGCACCGGCGAAACGCGGACAGTCTTGCCTGGTTGAATTCAAACGGTTCCACTTTCATCGGCACTTCCATCGGATCCGATTCCATGGCCGGCCCGCGGCCCGGCTGCCAGAATTGGTGTCCTAGCCGGCTCGGGCGGCCCGCTTGCGCTGTAGCCGCGGATCCTTGCGCTTCCACAGGTGGTGGACGTTCTGCCGATGGAAGTTGGAAATCAGCCCGTTCATGGGAAGGGTTGATATCCCGAATTTCTCCGGCCCGTTGGCAAATGCGTCCTCAACCTTGCCGCCGCTGGCCAGGACCTCGTCCACCATCTGGTCCACGTTGTTCAGGTAGTTGATGGCCTTGTCGATGCTGCTGGTAACCTCGCCCCGCAGCAGGATCTCGCCGTGTCCCTGCACAATCACTTCAAGGTTGAAGTCGTGCATGCGACGCAACGACAGCTTGTAGGCTTCGATGTCGCAGCGCTGATGCGTGATCAGGGGAATGTGCATCATCAGGTCGCTGGCGAACAGGACCTTCTCCTCGGGCACATAGACCATGCAGGTGTCGTTGACCGGTCCCGGCGCATGTATGACATGAACGGACTTGCTTTCTAGCCGCAACACCAGGCTGTCATCGAACACCACGCGCGGCAGCCTGACCTTGGCATCGTTGAGTTCCGGGCTGTTCTTCTTCGCATTGCGCAGGTTGCGCGCGCCGCTGCTGGCCAGGTACTGCCGGGTTTCGCGGTGTGCCAGCAGCTCGGCATTGGGAAACAGGAAGGACCCCAGCGAGTGGTCCATCGCTGCCTGGGTGTTGATCACGTACTTGATGCCGGCTTCGCACAGTCTGTTGGTGTAGTTGACCAGCTGGCGGGTTTCCACCGGGAACAGCAATGTATCGATCAGGATGCCGCCTTCGCGGGTGACCACCAGTCCCGCGTTGACGCGGGCGTACATGGCGCTGGTAAAGGCCCAGGTTTCGTCGGAGGCACGGATCCGTTTGATGGTCATGGGTGGCGATACCGGACGCGCTTCACGGTTGTTGTTCGATGGGCACGGGACCGAACCGGGCATCCGCCACGGTTGCCGGCGTGGGAACCCGGTCCGGCCTCGTTGCGCAAAGGCAGGAAAAAACCCTACTTCTGCCGTGTGAACGGATTGTTTAACCTGATGAGACTCAGGTGGGAACGCGCTGGACGCTGCTGCGACACCAGTCTGTGGCGAAGCATTCGCGCCGCATCACGACGTTCCACTTTGCTGCCGTTGGTTAACAAATGCCGGTTCGATCACGCGCAAAGCAGGGCAAGGTGGATTATAGACATTTCCACCGGTTTCTCAACCACCAATTGCCGTATCCCGATCCGTTCAGACGGTCATGTCGATGCCTAGTTCCAGCAACTGTTCGGAGTCGATGGGTGCCGGACAGTCGAACAGCAGGTCGGAACCGGTAGCGGTCTTGGGAAAGGCGATTACATCCCTGATGTTGGAGGCGCCGGCCCACAGGGCAACGATCCGGTCCAGGCCCATGGCGATGCCACCGTGGGGCGGGGCGCCATAGCGGAACGCCTTGAGCAGGTGCCCAAACTCCCGCTGGATTTCCTCGTCCGGCAGGCTGAGCGCGCGGAACAGCTGTTGCTGGCGCACTTGGTCATGGATGCGGATGCTGCCACCCCCGATTTCCCAGCCGTTCAGGACAACGTCGTAGGCCTTGGCCAGGACCGAGCCGGGATCGTCCTCCAGCCGGTCCCAATCCTGGTCGCGGGCGGATGTGAAGGGATGGTGCACCGCCGTCCAGCGGCCGGCTTCGGCATCCAGTTCGAGCAGCGGGAAGTCCGTGACCCAGCAGAAGGCGAAGAGATCCGGATCAATCAGGCCCGCGGTGCTGCCGATGTCGCCCCGGAGCAGGTGGAGGCTTGCGGCCGCGACCTGCTCGTCATCGGCGACGAGCAGGATCATGTCGCCCGCCCGGGCTCCGCCCGCTGCGACCAGCCCGGCCAGTTCCCGTGGATCCAGGTGACGCGCGATGGGCGACCGGAAGGTGCCGTCCCCAATGTCGGAGGCGTCCGTCACGTCGTGTTCCAGGCCCAGCCATGCCAGGCCGCGGGCGCCGCCTTGCCGGGCCAGTTCCGTCAACCGGTCAATTTCGCGGCGGCTCTGGCCGGCGCCGCCCGGATGGACCACACCCTTGACCACGCCGCCGCGGGCAACGGTGCCGGAAAAGACCTTGAACTCGCTTTCCTGCAGGATCGCGGTCGCGTCGAACAGCTCCACGCCGAACCTCAGGTCCGGCCGGTCCGTGCCAAATCGGTCCATGCATTCCCGGTAGGTGAGGACGGGGAAGGGCGTCTCCTGAATCCGGCAGGCCTGGTGGTCCTGTGCCAGCTGGATGAGGAGCGGTTCCATCAGGCTGCGGATGTCCTCCGGCTCTACAAAGCTCATTTCCAGGTCGAGCTGCGTGAATTCGGGTTGGCGGTCGGCGCGCAGGTCCTCGTCGCGGAAACAGCGGGCGATTTGGAAGTACCGGTCCAGTCCGGCAACCATCAACAGCTGCTTCAGTTGCTGCGGGGACTGGGGCAGGGCATAGAAGCTGCCCTGCTGCAGTCGGCTCGGGACCACGAAATCGCGCGCGCCCTCCGGGGTGCTCTTGAGCAGGTGGGGAGTTTCGACTTCGATGAAATCCCGCTCCGCGAGGTAGGCCCTGATGTCGCTGATGATGGCGTGCCGCAGGCGGAGGTTTCGCAGCATCCTGGGTCGCCGCAGGTCCAGGTAGCGGTATTGCAGGCGCAGGGTCTCGTCGGTTTCATCCGCTTCGTCGCTGATGTAGAACGGCGGGGTCTCGGAGCGGTTGAGAATCGCCACCTCCCGGGCGGCCAGTTCGACTTCGCCGGTGGCGAAGGCTGGGTTGGCCGAGCCATCCGGGCGCTCGCGGACGGTGCCGGCAACCTTGAGGACAAACTCCGACCGTGCCTGGCTGGCAATGGCATGGGCGTCCGGGTGCCTGTCCGCGTCGACCACAACCTGGGTGATGCCGAAGCGGTCGCGCAGGTCCAGGAAAATCAGTCCGCCGTGGTCCCGGCGCACGTTGACCCAGCCTGCCAGAACCACTGTCTGATCGCAGTGGGAGAGGCGCAACTCTCCGCAGGTGTGTGTCTTGTACATGGGTAGTTCCCCGGTTGTATGGGACCGCTTGGACATGAAACTGGGCATTATATAGAGAGATTCCGGCCTGGGACCAATACGCGTCGGACTTCGATCGACTGTTCGATGATTGGTGCCGCTTGCGCGTTGCAAGTACGGAAGAGCGACTTGGTCGGTGTCCCGGTCGGCCCTGGTGGTGGCGATCACCTCGCCGCACACTCGGTACCAGGACCTGGGGACGCGCGTCCGGGCATCGCCGAGTACTTGGTATTCGCTGGCGAAGGATCAGGACGCATCGTACGGCCTTGGAACTTACAGACGCGGCGAATGGCGTTGGCACTTTCCCGCGGGTTGCAAACCACCTGGGTTGGGACATGACCGAAGCCAGCCGAGGCATGGCCACGGGAAATCGGTTCGGGACCTTTTCTGGTCGCCCGGGTTGGGGCTCCGAGCCGGGACGATGCTATACTGCGCGGTTGCCCTCGGACCATGACCGAGGGTGGATTTGCCTGTTTGGTGACCCGGTGCCGCCGGTCAGCAGAGTCAGACAACGGTCGCGGTCTCCATGCCCTCCACCCTTCATGCCACGTGGATTGCCGCTTCGCAGGGCGAGTCGGCGTGCCTGTTTTTGTGGGCTGAATCTCCCCCCGCCGTCAGGCAGGAACCCAACCGTACGGATCGGAGTTCCCGCGCGCCGGCGCGCAAGAGCCGCAACCGGGGTTCCCGGGTTCCGGTTCATCCGGGATTGGTGGCGCCCGCCGTGCTGCGCCATAGGCTCCGCAGCCTTCTGGCCGATATTGTGCAGAGCGACTTGCCCTTGGCCAGGAGGACGGCGCATCTGCCTGTACCGGACAATGGCGTCCGGTCTCACAATCTGTACGCCCCGGACATGCAGGATTTCCGCGTCCTAGGCCTGGACCTGGCCATCGGTCCGGCGCTCAGGGTTTTGAACGGACTTCTCGGTTTCGCCGCCGGTTCGTCCTTCGGTGGGCACGACATGGAGCAGGCCGGCGCGGCGCTCAACCGGTACTTCGTGCCCGGGTCGGATCTGCGCTATTGGGGTCAGGCCGCCGAGTATGCCTTGGCCTTGGTTCGGGCCGGGCGGGCAGTGCCGTTCCTGCAAGCGGTCCAGGGGGGGTGGCAGGTGCAATGGAGCCCGTGGCAGTACGGCCGCGAACCGGACCTGGGATTCCAGGAGATTGCCAGGTGCATGCCGGGGGTAAATCTATCCTTTGTCGACAATGTGGCCGGGGACCGGGATCCGGCATCGCTTTTGAACAGTTTCGTCAATGCGGTGGTGCATGAATGCATGGCGGTGGCGGCGGCGGCCGTGGGATCGGACGACAGGTTCCGGCAGGTGTCCGGTTCCCCCCGGTCGGGATCGGTGGAAGCGCAGGAGCAGTGGTGTCGGCTCTTGGTCGACGGGGTCGTGGAAGCCGAACCGGAACAGCGACGACAAATGCAGGGGGAGTGGCAGGAGTGGATGTCCAGGGCGTTCGGCAGCCAACCCGGCGACATCGCGGTGGCCTTTGAACTTCTGGACCCGCAGGCCACGGGCCACGCGGACGCGGACGGGCCGTGGCGGTTGCAGGTCGCATTGGCCACGGACGACATGGTGGGTTCATCCTATGCCTGGAATGACGGCCTAGCGGGAAGCCGGAACGGGGTTGGCGGAGATCGGCTCAATGTTGGATTCGGTTCCCATGGCGATCTCTGTATCCATACGGCGGCAGCGGATCCCGATCCCCTGATTGGAGCCCGCTTGATTGCAGGGCTGCGCGCAGCCAGTCGGCATAGTCCCTGCGTGCAGCCCTTGGTGCGGCAGCCCGGCCTCCAGGCAATTGAACTGAGTCGGGAAGAGGCCTATCAGTTTCTGACCAAGGATGCGCCTGCGCTGATGGGCGCGGGCTTCCATGTCCATCTTCCGGTGTGGTGGACCGACGCCGAGCGGGGCCGCCTTCAGGTGCGCCTGGATGTGCGGGAGGTCAACGAGGATGGCGAACTGTCCGAACAAGAGGCATTCGGAGAATACGAAGTCGGATATGCCTTGAGCGTGGACGGCGACCCGCTGGACGACATCAGCCTGAGCCAAATTGCCATGGCTGGTTCGCCTCTGGTGTACATGAACGAACAATGGCTGCAGATCAATCAGGGTCAGATTAGGGCAGCGCGGCATCTTTTGGCCACGCGGGAGACAGCCCGCCGCGTGGGTCTTTTGCAGGCCCTGCAAATCATGCAGGAGCAAGCCGACGACGAGCATGGGCCAACACGGAACACGAGCCGTTACGCCCGTTTTGGAAGCGGTTACCGGGAGTTTCAGGCCCTGGAGGTCTCGGGGGTAACGGTACCTGACCGGTTGCGCACCATTTGGCAGCGCATCCGGTCCGTGGCGCGGGAAGAGGAACGGTTTGAACCGCCGGGTTTCGTTGGCACGCTGCGTCCCTATCAGCGGCGCGGCCTCGCCTGGTTGTGGTACCTACACCAAATCGGATTGGGTGCCTGTCTGGCCGATGACATGGGTTTGGGCAAGACCATTCAGGCCATCGCGCTGTTTCTGGAGCAGGAACGGACTCCGTCGCCGGAAGGCCGCAGACCGAGGCTGCTCATCTGTCCGACCAGTGTTCTGCGCAACTGGAAACGGGAACTGCAACGCTTTGCCCCGGGCCTGCGGGTCATGCTCCACCATGGTGGCGGACGGGCCCGGCGGACGGACCTGTACGCAAGGGTGCGGGAAACGGATGTGGTGTTGACCAGCTATGGCACGGCGCGTGTGGACCAGGCGGTGCTGGGCTGCATCCAATGGCATACCGTGATGCTCGATGAGGCCCAGAACATCAAGAATCCGTCCGCCAAGCAGACCATGGCCGTGCGCAGCCTGCGCTGCCGGCACCGGTTTGCCCTGACTGGTACGCCAATCGAAAACCGGCTATTGGAAGTTTGGAGCATCCTGGATTTCCTGAACGGAGCGTTTCTGGGATCCCAGCAAGACTTCAAGCGCCGCTTCATTCAGCCCATCGAAGGCGAAAGCAACGGAGAAAAACTGGGTCAGTTGCAGCGGATTGTCCAGCCGTTCGTTCTCCGTCGGCTGAAGTCGGATCCCGAGGTAATTTCCGACCTGCCCGAGAAACAGGAGATCGACGTGATCTGCGACCTGTCGTCCGAGCAGACGGATCAGTACGCCCGCGCCGTGGAGGCAGCCCTGCCGCACATCCGCGAGCTGGACGGCATGCGGAGGCGCGGTTCGATCCTGGCCCTCATGACACAACTGCGCAAGATCGCCAACCATCCGGCCCTGCTGGACGAGGACGAGATCCTTTCGGACAATCCGGAGTACGGGGGGCGCAGCGGCAAGTTGGATCGCTTTACGGAAATGCTGACGGAGTCGCTTGACGGCCGGAACAAGGTGCTGGTGTTCACCACCTTCGTTCGCATGGGGCAAATTCTTCAGGCCCACATCGCGCGGCGCCTGGGCTTGACGCCCGAGTTCATCAGCGGCCGCGTACCGCACGGAGCACGACAGCAGATGGTGGACCGCTTCCAGGAGGGCGGGCAGTCCTGTCCAGTGCTCGTCCTGAGTGTAAGAACCGGAGGTGTGGGCATCAACCTGACGGCTGCCAATCAGGTGTACCACTTCGATCGGTGGTGGAATCCCGCGGTCGAGGACCAGGCGACCGACCGTGCCCACCGGATTGGACAAACCAGGCGCGTACAGGTGTTTAGGTACATCATGGCTGGGACGGTCGAGGAACACGTGGACCGCTTGATTCGGCAGAAAGGACAGCTGGCACGCGATATCCTGGGCACAGGCGCGGAATGGTTGACCGAACTGTCCAATGACCAGTTGTACGAATTGCTGACGTTGCGCCATCCGGATTCACCGCAGGCTTTGCGATGAACGCCGATTCCCTTGACGAAGTTGTGGATCCGGTGTCCGGCAGTCCGGCGGAGTGGCACGAGCGGTGGGAAGATGCCCTGTTTGCCGACAACCCGCGCTTACGCGACTTTGCCAGGCAATGTGCGGCCACAGTCGAAATTATGTCCCTGGACATGCGCGGCAACCGGATTGTGGCAACGGTGCGACACCAGTCCCAGAGACGGATAACAGTCACAGTGGGGTTGCCCCGATACCCAGTGGCGGACTGGTACCGGTCGCTTAACGCGGACGCAGACCGTATTCTGGAAGCCAACCGACGTGTCGGGCAACGGATGTCAGCGGAACTCTTGGGTCTTTTGGCAGACAGCGGGAGGGGGCTCTGGCCCTCCGGCATGGCGGAGATTCAGCTCAACGTGGCTCCGCATTCGGAGCAGACACCCTGCCCTTGGTGCATGGCCGTTCTGGTCGAGTGGGGTTGGCTGCTGGAACAGGATCCCCTTGTTCTTTTCCAACTGCGAGGATTGCACAAGGACGACTTGGCCGGGCTCATGGCACACCTCGAACTGGTGCGGTCTGGGCACCAACACACAGGGGGAACGGCCACCTCCGTGTACACAGCGGACTTTCACGACCGTTTTTGGGGGGACGTGCGCGCCATTCGCTCATTGCGCCGGCATTTGGAGGATGGGCAAAACCCCCGTGCGCCAGCCTATCGGCTCGGGCCGCTACCCGGCACGGACGAATCCGGGAACGGCGACCTGGCATTGTTGATCGAGGCAATTTACGCCCGGGCTCGGCAATCGGATTGACAGGCCGACGCCGGAGTGTCTATTTCCACAACCGTTTGAGGCGGCGACGACACCAGCCGCCCAGGAGGAGGAGTCCGGCAAACGGGATCCACTCCCGGTGGTGAACCCCCTGCCAGGGCGCGCGCTTGGCGGTCGGCGCTTCCTCGGGTCGTCCCAGCAAGAGAAAACAGAGGCGTAGCAACAGGTCGTACAGGTGGGGCGCCCACACCGACAGCTTGACCAGGATGAAGTTCAATGGGGTGAAGTACACCTCCCGGTCCTGCTTTTGGACCGAGTGCACCAGTTGCCGGGCCACTTGTTCGGGCGAGGAGTCGAGGAAGGACAGACGGCCCCGATCCTCGGCATTGAGGGCATCAGGGGGTGCCTGCCCCGCCCCTGCCCGAAAAAAGTTCGTGCGGGTCGGCCCCAACACGGCCAACATCACGTGAATGTTGTCGCTGTGCAGTTCCGCCCGGGCCGCAATCGTGGCGGCCCGCAGCGCAAACTTGGAAGCGCAGTAGATGGGGGAGGCCGCAAAGATGCTGCGATATCGGGGCACCGCCATGTACGAGACGATGCTGCCGATGTTCACGATGTGGCCGCCGCCCCGCCGCCGCATGTGGGGCACCGCGGCGCGCAGGCAGCGGATGGCACCGAACAGGTTGACATCCATTACATGGAACATGTCGTCGTCCGACGTGTCCGCCAGGGACGTGTACGAACCCAGGCCGGCGTTGTTCACGAGGATGTCGATTCCGCCAAGGTGTTCGGTCGCCGACCGCATCAACTCATCGACCTGGTCGGTCCTGGTCACATCGGCGACCACAGCCATTGTCTCCACGGCATGTTCCGCCGCGAGCCGCGCCGCCAGTGCTTCGATGTCTTCCTGAGTGCGGGCTGCCAGGACCACGTGGCATCCCCTGGAAGCAAATGCCTCCGCCACCGCCGCCCCCACCCCGCGGCTGGCCCCTGTGACAACGACAATCGATCCGCCCAGCTTCTGCATTGTGCCTTTTGCCCTTTGGCTTGGTAGGGGAGTTGCTCAATCGTACAACCGTTGTGTTTAAACTTCTGCGCGAAGTCCGATGGACCTGCTGCCAGTTGGGGAAACCCGCCCCGGCAACCGTTGCAAAAATGGTTGACGTTGGCGGCACGGACCGCCGTCCCAACAGTACAAGGCGGCTCCGTCCTGGAAGTGCACCGGGGAACAGCGAACGGGCCACGCACAGCTGGCAGCCCGAAGAGCTCGTCGCTGCCGCCTCCCGCCCGTCCCGGAGCCACTCCTGATCGCTGGCATGGCCGTTCTTCGCCAGCTGCGGCTGCTGGCGCCCGAGCCGCTTGGAACCGAAGCAGAGCCGCACCCCTCCCGCCCATGCGGCCTCCACGTACTCGAACCCGAACCGGGTCACGCGCGCCCGAGGCTCCACCACGATCGTCCCCACCGTGGGATCCGCGACCAGCCGCCGCCATCGACGACGGTGGCCCTCCAGACCAGAACCGATCGCCTTGACCGCCTCGTCGGGCCGGCAGCCCGGTGGCGTGGTCCACGCCACGACCCGGCCCACCGGCCGGTCCCGTTCAGCCTGCCGGTCCGCGGACGAAACCCGCGCGTACACCACACCACGCCCGTCGTTGGCCGGAGGCACCACCATATGGCAACGCCCCGTTGGGCAGTTGTTCCATCGGAAGCTCAGGGGGCAACTTCCCGGCACGGTGCCTGCGGGACGTGGTGGACTTGCCAAAACCGTAAAGGCAACCCCATGCAGTGAGAGCGATGTGACGACCAACCATATCCATGGCAACTATATTAGAATAAATAATCATTATTTTATAGTCCTGGCCAGGTTAGGTCAAGCCAAGCCGGGGACGAAAAACGGTTAAGGACAAAAAATGCATGGCGGCGACCCTGTATCGACAACGAAACCGAAACCGGAGGGCGACCATGGTTCTTCTGTTCGCATTCCATCCCTGCGCAGATTGCATTGGCAAGCATCTGCTCCATCTACATTCCAGTCAAGTCAAGGGCCTTGCTGTGGCCAACCCGCCGACCAGATGCTCCAATCCGTAGTATTGTGCGCGGATTGGAGCTTAACTGCCTCTGACGGCTTCGGGAACCGGGTGTGGCCTGCCTAGCCGCGTAAATGGCAATGCAACGACCAAAGGATGTCAATTCCGGTGTCTAGGGCGCCTTTCCTGCACAATATGTCTTGGGGCGCCGAGCCGTACACAACTGGGAACCTGGCAGGAACGGAATCCGTAATGAAGGGAAAGAACCGCATTGGTCTATGGATCATCGGTGTGGCCTCGATCGTGGTGGTCGGCATCATTGTGTTGGTGGTGGTCACCAGCCGCACGCCGGTGTCGTCCGAGGCACACGCCAACATTCCGACGGAGTGGATCAACGGCAACGAACTGGGGAGTCCCGACGCCCCGGTGGTCATGGTGGCCTACGAAGACTTCCTGTGTCCCCATTGCGGCGAGTTCAACCGGAATGCGAAAGCCCGACTGATCGAGGATTTCATCGAGGCCGGTGACCTGCGCCTCGTCTACAAGTTTTTCCCGCTTGACATCTTTGCCCCGGCCTCGTACAACGCGGCGCGGGCCGGCCAGTGCATCATCGACCTGTCCGACGATCCCAACGGATTCTGGCAGTACCACGACACCCTGTTCTTCGGAGAACGGGGAGCGTCCCGTTACGAAGTCGAAAACCTGACTGCCCTGGCTCGCAACGCGGGCGTCAACGAGCGGGATTTCGTCGAGTGTTTCGGATTGGTCGCAACGCAGGACAAGGTGGATCAGTCGGTCCGGGCCGGAGTGGCCGATGGAGCCCAAGGCACCCCGCACATCCTGATTAACGATGACGTATTTGCCGGCAACGCGGCCAACTACGATGCCATTCGCGCCGCCGTCAATGCCGCCCTGGTTGCCATCGAATAGCCCCACGCCCGATTTGAGGACACGCCGGGCCGGAGTGTCACCCCCCCGCCATGGCCATAAACAGTGCCGAGGTCCGGCACGGCCGGGCGTGGCCCTGGCCGCTCCTGGGGGGCTGTGCAGTGGCTGTGGCGGCGATGGCCGGCAGCCTGTACTTCAGTGAAATCCGCCACTTCGAGCCATGCCTGCTCTGTTGGTACCAGCGGATTCTCATGTACCCGCTGGCCGTGATCATGGGGTTTGCCCTGATCACCCGGGTGTCCGTTATGGCTTGGCTCGTGTTGGCGGCGGCGGTGGTCGGGCAGGCGGTGGCGGCCTACCACGTACTGTTGCAAAAGACCTCCTGGTTCTCGTCCGCCACCACGTGCGGTACGGGGCCTTCCTGCGCCATTCCCTATATCGACTGGTTTGGCATCGTGACAATCCCGATGCTTTCCCTGATGGCTTTCATGCTGATCGCCATCTGCATGGTGTTCTACCTCAACGGAGCCGGGATCGACGGCGGCGAGCCCGTACAACTGACCTTCGATCCCCGGAGTGCAGCGGTGTTTGGTGTCATGGTCCTGATAGCCGTGGCGACGTTTCTGGTGCTGCGCAGTCAACAGTCGGCTGCAGCACCCCGGGCAACGGAGCCGGTTGTACTCGCGACGCCGATGCAGCCCACCCCTGCCGGCGAAGGGAACTCTGCCGACGACAGCGATTCAGGGGTATTGGTGTCCGGTGCCGTACTGTTTGCCGACAATTGCGCCGCCTGCCATGGTGGACAGGGCGAAGGAATCACCGGGTTGACTCCGCCCTTGCTGGATTCCGAGAAGGTGGGCGCCATGTCAGAGCAGGAGCTGCGGGCGCTGGTGCGTGCCGGCGTCGCCCAGGACGACCCGGACAACCAGACCGGCAATCTGATGCCCGGGTTTGGCCCGAACCTCGTCTCCGATGAAGACTTGGCCACACTGGTGGCCTGGTTGAAGACGGAACTGCAACGTTGACGGGGGCGCCGGTTCGTGACCTCCCGCCATCCGACCGCGCGTGTGCACAGGCTGTACGCGGCCGCTTGCTGCCTTGCGGTCACCGTCCTGCTGACCGTAGCGCATCCGTTCGCCGTCGGCAACCACGTATATGCACAGGCGGATGCCACCGTGTCGATCACAGCACCCGGTGAGGGCCAAACCGTAACCGGCGACTTGCAGGTTAGGGGCACGGTTCAGGGCGCGGGTCTGCAAAGCTATGCCCTCTATTGGCGGGCGGCAGGAGACGATCGCGAGATCTATTTCAACGGCGGACAAGAGGAAGTGAACGCATCGGCACTCGGAGTATGGCGTGCGGGGGATAACCCACCGGGCGAGTACGAGATCCGGCTGGAGGCCCAGTTCGCGGGCAGGGATCCGACCGAGACGATTGTGCGGTTCACGCTGGCGGACGCCGCGGAGACGACGGGACAGGAATCGGAGACGGCCGCGACCATGCCCGCAGAGGATCAAACCCTGAGGCAGTCGCTGGACCAATTGGCCGCCCGGGCCCGACCCGCCGCGCTGGCTGCCTATTTGGCGCGCGGCATGCGGTTTGGCCTGACCGTGACCTTGGTCGTCCTCGCCTATTTTGGGGTCAAGTCCGTCACCGTCTGGTTCCTGGGCGGCCGGAAACCATGACTTTCGGACGCGGGTCGGCGGTCCGGACCGATGCTGGCCGCTGGCTGGTGTTCGGCCTGGGCAATCCCGGGCCCAAGTACGCCCGGACCCCCCACAGCATAGGCTTGGAGAGCGTTGTACAGTTGGCAGCCGACCTCCAGGTGCCCCGGCGCAAAAAGACGTACAAGGCTGTCTGGGGTGTCTGGCGCACTCACAGGTTCCCGTCGGCCGGGGAGGGGGACGTCCCGAACTCGGCCAGCGTCCTGCTCGCCACACCGCAGGTCTACATGAACCTGAACGGGTTCAGCGTGCAGCGGCTGATGCAGGCGGAACGGGTCAAGCCGTCGCAACTGCTCGTGGTGCACGATCATCTCGACCTGCCGCTGGGCAGAATTCGATTGCGGGCACGCGGTGGTTCCGGCGGCAACCGGGGCGTTGAGTCCGTGATTGCACAGCTGGGCACGCGGGAGTTCCATCGGCTCAGCGTCGGCGTGGGACGTCCGCCCGGTCGCATGGACGCCACGGCCTACGTGCTGCGTCCCTGGAACGCCGGCACGGAACGGGAGGAGGTGGTTCCGTTGCGCAGCCTTGTGGGGGAGGCGATCGTATACTGGTTCAGGCATGGCCTTGAGCAGGCGATGAACAGGTACAACGGAGTGCCATGACCGAGACGCAACCGAATCCCCGGTCGGAGTTCTGGCCGGGGCTCGATTCACTCCTGCCCGACTGCAAGTCGGGTTCTTGGCGCGCTCCCGGGGGCCCGCAGGGCGTCCCCGAAACAGCCTGTTCCTTGGCACTGGCCCTGTGCGTGCAGCACCTGCCGAGGCCCATGCTGGTCGTTGCGGCCGACGATGACCGGGCCCATCAACTGTGCCAGGAGATCCGGACCCTGCTGGGTTCCGACAACGACTGGCCCAACCGGATTCTCTACCTGCCCAAGCCGGATGCCCGGCCCTACGAACGGATTCCCTGGACGGGTCAGACCCGGCAGGGCAGGCTGACCGCCCTATCCGCGTTGCTGGGCCGCGGCGACAGGGGCTGCCTGGTGACCTGCAGTGTGGAAGCCCTCATGCAGGTCACGCTGTCGCCGGAAGACCTGGCGAATTCGCTGCACACCTACCGCGTCGGGGACTCGCATTCCGTAACGGCCACGGCGCGCCGCTGGGTGGACGCGGGCTACACGAAAGTCAACATGGTGGACGGCGCGGGTACGTTTGCGCAGCGCGGCAGCATTATGGATATCTGGCCGGCAAACTTGCTGGCCCCTGTGCGGCTGGACTTTTTCGGGGACGAAATCGAAACCATCAGGACGTTCGATCCCCAAAACCAGCGCAGCACGGAGCAGTTGGACACGGTGGTGGTCGGACCGGCCAGCGAGGCGCTGGCGCGGTACGGGCGCGAGCTTCTGGAGCGTGTCGGGTTGCCGGACGGCACTGTCAACGCCGCGGCGCTGATGGATGTACCGCCGTCGCAGCGCGGCCCGTTGCAGGATTCCTCCCTTTCCCTGTTCGTCCAGGAGGAAATCGCTGCCGAGGTCCGGAAACTGGCCGAGCTGGAAACCTTCGACGGCATCGAGTGGTACCTGCCCTACCTGTACGCGGAACCTGCCTGTCTGCTGGACTACCTGGATTCGGGGGGACTGCTGGTCTTGGACGATGGCGCTGCTTGCGAACAGGCGGTCGCAGCCTTGGAGCGTGAGCAGGCAGAATTGCGCTCCGAACTTCTCCAAAGCGGGGATGTGCCTGCCGGGTTCGATTCCAGCCGGTTCTCCTACGACGAAACGTTGGAGCGCCTCGAGGTCCGCCGGCCCCTGCTGCTCGGCTACGGGGACCTGCAGGGCGTGCGCGACAGCGCAGTTCAGGGAGTGGGTCAGTGCTGCCGGTCCCTGGACCTCCAGCAGGAACCCCAGGCTGCACGGCCTCAGACCATTCGTGCTCTGGCGGAGGAGGATGCCGCCGTCCTGATTGTGTCCCAGATGGGAGGCAAGGTGCAGGACATGCTCGAGGCCGCGGACCTCATGGCGGAGCCGGTGGCCCGTCTGGACCAGGAACCCGTGCCGGGGCTGGTCCGGATTATGGAAGGTTCATTACAGGGTGGATTCAGTCTTCACCACCCCGATCGGGCAGCGCCCGTGCTGCTGGTGCTCACGGACACCGAACTGTTCGATGTGCAAAAGGTTTATCGGCGGCGGCATCAGGTCAGGCACCAGGGTTACACTCCCGAGCGCTTCTTTGCCGAAGTGGACCCGGGGGATCCAGTGGTGCACGTGGACTTCGGCATCGGGTCCTATGCGGGCCTATCCAGTCGCATTGTGCGCGGTGTGCATCAGGAGTACATCCAAGTCGAATACCAGGCCGGAGACAAGGTGTTGGTGCCAGTGCATCAGGCCGATCGCGTCAGCCGGTATGTCGGCCCGGAGGACCCGGTGTTGTCTCGGCTGGGATCCAGCCGGTGGTCCACCGCGCGGGACAAGGTACGCAAGGAAGTTCAGGAGATTGCCGAGGAACTGCTGGCGGTCTACGCCCACCGGGAGACTGCCACCGGTCGGGCGGCCGGACCCGACGAGTCGATGCAGATGGCCCTGGAGATGGCCTTTCCCTTCGACGAGACCCCCGATCAGTTGCAGGCCGTGGTCGATGTCAAGGCGGATCTTGAATCCGAACGCCACATGGATCGCCTCATTGTCGGCGACGTGGGGTTCGGCAAGACCGAAGTGGCCCTGCGCGGAGCTTTCAAGACGGTGATGGACAGCCGCCAGGTGGCGGTGCTGGTTCCGACCACGGTCCTGGCCCACCAGCACCATGCCACCTTCACCGACCGGATGGGCGACATGCCGGTTCGGATTGAGGTCCTGAGCCGCTTGCGTTCGCCCGCAGAACGGCGCCGGGTCAAGGCCGAACTGGCGGCCGGGACCGTGGACATTGTGGTAGGTACCCACGCCCTGCTGGCCAAGGACGTGAAGTTCCGCGATCTGGGCCTCCTGATCATCGACGAGGAACAGCGGTTCGGCGTTCGTCAGAAGGAAAAAATCAAGCAGCTCAAGCCTACCGTCAACGTCTTGACCATGTCGGCAACTCCGATTCCGCGTACGATGAACATGGGGCTGAGCGGTATCAGGGACATCAGTTACATCACGTCGCCGCCGGAGGAACGACTGCCGGTGCACACCATCATGGCCCCGTACGACAGTACGCTGGTGCGGCGGGCTTTGGAACGGGAACTGAAGCGGGATGGCCAGGCGTTTGTGGTTACGGACCGCATCCGCGGCCTGACGGAGTTGGCGGACGAGATCGCACGCCTGCTGCCCGGGGCGGTCATTGACATGGCGCACGGCAGCATGAAGGGGGATGAGTTGGAGGACGCCATGCTCCACTTCTCCCGTGGGGAGACCGACGTGCTGGTCTGCACCACCATCATCGAGAACGGCCTGGACATTCCCAACGCCAACACGATGATCGTCAACCATGCGGACCGCTTCGGCATGGCCCAGCTCTACCAGCTGCGGGGCCGGGTCGGGCGGTCCCATCGCCGCGGCCACTGCTATCTCCTTTTCGCGGAGCGGGAGGACCTCAACTTCAATGCCGCCAACCGGTTGCGCCACATCGTCGAATCCAGCAACGAGCTGGGAGCTGGATTCCGGATTGCCATGAGCGACCTGCAGCTGCGCGGCGCCGGCGAGATCCTCGGGGCCCGGCAAAGCGGCAGCATGGGCACCATTGGCCTGGACCTGTACTCACGCCTGCTGGCCAATGCCGTGGAGAACCTGCGCATCACCGGATCGACCGATCCGGATGCGGCCACGGGTGCTTCGCTGAACGGCGCGGAGCCGTCCGTCAAGGATCCCCTGGCCGATCCGGTCACCCTGTTGCTGCCTCTGGCCGCCCACATTCCGGACTGGTACATTGAGGATGGTGCCACTCGGTACCAGTTGTACCATCGGGTGGCGGGCCTGGCCAATGTCGAGGCCGAGAACGAATTCCGGCGGGAGTTGATTGACCGCTTCGGTTCCGTCAGCCAGCGGGTGGACGCCGTGCCGGAGGAGATCGAGAACCTGCTGTATCAAATCCGGCTGAAGCGTGCTGCCGAAGAAGCCGACATCGAGTCCATTTCCACCCGCGACCCGGAGATCCTGATCAAACCCCGGACCGGGTTCGAGGACGCCCGGCATCGTATCCAGTCGATGCTGAATCGGGTCATCAATGCGGACTTGACCGTGGCCGAACTTACCTACCGTCCCTGGCGCGTGGGCCGGGAAGGCATCTACGTGTCCCTGAACAACAGGGATGGATGGCAGGAGACGCTCCTGGAGATCGTGGTGCAGCTGGGCGTGTTCAGGGTGGAGGCGCGTGCGCTGGTCCAACGCCTGGTGGCGGCTGCCTGACCGGGCTCCGGCCGGTGGCCGCAGCCGATCTTTGAACCATGTCGGATCCCCTGCCCCCCCACTCCGACGATTCGCGGGCGCGCAGCTACCGCGACGCGTCGGAGTTCGACGACTTCGATCGGACCCAGGATGAAATCAATCTGGTCCAAACCCGGCGCGTGGTCGAGCTCGACATGGAGGTGCACTCGGTCCAGACTCCCCGCACCCCGGACACCGGGATCGAAATCCGGGGTCGGTTGCGCCGTCCTAGCCACGAAGTCTTCGGCGGCTGGCGGGAATCCTTCAACCGCATGAAGCTGCTGCCCTTTCTGGTGCCGGACCGGGTCGCTGCCCTGCCCGGAGCCGTGTTGCTGAGGCTGGTGGCCGCCCCGCCCGGACCGCGGCCGGGAAATCCGACCATCAACCTGATCCTGTTCATTCTGACCGTCCTTACGACTTTCTTCGTTGGGAGTCTGCACAGCCCCGATGTTCGGGCGACCGGGATGACCGACCTCTTGAACCCGGCCAACCTGATTCAGGGCTGGCCGTTTGCGCTCACGCTGCTTGCCATTCTTGGCGTCCACGAACTGGGCCATTTCTTTGCCGCCCGGCACCATGGCATCCCGGTTAGCCTGCCGTATTTCCTTCCGGTTCCATTCGCCTTCGGCACGCTCGGCGCGTTCATTCGCCTGCGGGGGCCCATCGACGACCGGAGGCAGTTGTTCGACGTCGGTGTGGCCGGTCCCCTGGCAGGCCTAGCCGTGGCCCTGCCGCTGCTGTTCATCGGCCTGCAGACAAGCGAACTGACCACCATCTCCGGCCAGGTCATGCTGGAGGGCAACAGCCTTCTGTACTGGGGCGCCAAGTACTTGGTGTTCAATGAGTGGCTGCCGGATTTCGCAACCGGCCTGGACGTGCACGTGGGGCCGATGGCCATGGCGGCCTGGATTGGTCTGCTGGCCACCGGACTCAACCTGCTTCCGGTGGGCAATCTGGACGGCGGCCACGTGGTGTTTTCGCTGTTCGGCGGGCGCGCCCGCTACTTTTTCCGCGGGACTCTCCTGTTGCTGGCCGTCTTGGGCATCGCCGGATTCGCCCCGCTGCAGGCCTACCTGCCGGCGTTGGAACACATCGGCTACACCGGCTGGCTGGTTTGGCTGTGGCTGATCATCCTGGTCATGGGACCGTCGCACGCCGTCACGCTGGACATGGTCACGGAACTGGACGGCAGACGGCGCTGGATTGGCTATGCGGTACTGCTTGTGTTTGTCTTGACATTCGTGCCTGTGCCCCTGCGCACCTTCGTGTTCTGACCGGGTTGGCGGCGCGTTTCCATTGGAGTGATCGGTGAACGATGCCACTTCCTTGCAGGCGGTTGTTCAGAGCCTGCACACGTTCTGGGCCGGCCAGGGATGCACGATTGGGCATCCCCACAGTGAAAAGGTCGGGGCCGGCACGATGAACCCGGCAACGTTCCTGCGGGTGTTGGGACCCGAACCGTGGCGGGTCGGCTATGTGGAACCCTCGTTCCGCTCCGACGACGGCCGGTATGCCGAGAATCCGAATCGGATGCAGATGCATACCCAGTACCAGGTCATCCTGAAGCCCGATCCGGGCAATCCGCAGGAGCTGTATCTGGCCAGCCTGGCGGCCCTGGGCCTGGATCTGTCCCGACACGACATCCGATTCGTCGAGGACAACTGGGAATCTCCGGCCCTGGGAGCCTGGGGTCTCGGCTGGGAGGTGTGGCTGGACGGACAGGAAATCACCCAGTTCACCTACTTCCAGCAGGCCGGCGGCCAGATTCTGGATCCCGTGAGCGTGGAAATCACCTACGGGCTGGAGCGGATCACCATGTACCTCCAGGGACGCCGCGAGGTCTGGAGCATCGATGTGGACGGTCGGCACAGCTATGCGGACCTGTACCGCACGCATGAAGTTGAGCACAGCCGCTACAACTTCGACATCGCCGACATCGACCGGCTGCACCAGATGAATGCACTGTACCGGGCGGAGGCGGACCGGTGCCTTGAGCAGGGCCTGGTGCATCCGGCCCACGACTGGGTGATTCGGCAGAGCCACACCTTCAATCTGCTGGACAGCCGGGGGGCCATCGGCGTCACGGAACGGGCCCAGTACTTCGCCGGTATGCGCAGACAGGCACGCAGTGTGGCCGAACTGTATGTGGAACAGCGGCTCCGGGACGAGTATCCCTTCCTGGCACCCGGAGCGGACGGGAACGGGCGCGCCGCCGTCCAGGCTGCCAGCCGGGCCGCAACCGGCTTCCCGGAGGAACCGGCCGATCTGCTCTTTGAGATCGGTTTGGAGGAGATGCCGGCCGCGTCGGTGCCTTCCGGCATTGCCCAGCTTGAATCCCTGCTGGCCGAACAGCTGGCGACCGCGCGCCTGGCGCACGGTGCCGTGGAAGTGTCGGGTACCGTACGGAGGCTCGTGGTCCAAGTTCGGGACCTGGCTCCGACCCAGGAATCCCAAATCACGGAACGGCGCGGTCCGTCGGTCAGGATCGCCTTCGATTCCCATGGCACCCCCACGCGCGCGGCGGTCGGGTTTGCCCACAGCCAGGGCCTGCCGGTGTCGCGGCTGGAGGTCCGGGGCGATCATGTTTATGCCGTGCGCACGGAGGCGGGCCAACGGGCCGGCGAGGTTCTGCCGGACATCTTGGGTGCCGTTTTGGACGGATTTGGTTGGGGCCGCGCCATGCGGTGGGACGGTTCCGGCAAGGAGTTCATCCGTCCGGTGCGGTGGCTGCTGGCATTGTTGGGCGACTCCCCGATACCGTTCACCTGGGGTGAACTGACTGCTGCAACCGAAACGCGGGTACCGCGCTGGCAGGAACTGGGAAATGCGGAAACTCCGGGTGCGGTCCGCATGGAGCCTGCGGTCAATCAGCGGGATTGGCAAGACCGCTTGGCAGCCAGTGGGATTGTGCTGGATCGGGAGCAACGCCGCGCCGAGGTGCTGCGCCAGGTACAGGCAGCGGCCGCGACCTGCGGTGGACGCTTGAAGGCGGACGACGACCTGCTGGACGAGGTGACGGACCTGGTGGAGGCGCCACAGGCCGTCTCGGGGGAATTCCCGGAGGAATTCCTGGACCTGCCAGTGCCAGTCCTGATTACCGTGATGCGCAAGCACCAGCGGTATTTCCCGCTGTATGCCGCCGACCGCCCCGACACGCTGCTACCCAGATTCGTGACCGTGGCGAACGGCGTTTCGCTCAAGGATCCGGACTTGGTGCGGACCGGCAACGAAAGTGTCATCAATGCCCGGTTTAGCGATGCCGCCTTCTTCGTGAAGAGAGACTTGGCCACGCCGCTGGTGGAACGAACTCCCCGGCTCGGTTCCCTTGTGTTCCATGCCCGCCTCGGTTCCATGCTGGAGAAGGTGGAGCGGCTGCAGGGGCTGGTACTGGACATTGGCCGACTGCTGGAGCTGGACGCGGAAGAGTTGTGCCATGCCGAACGGGCGGCAGGTCTGTGCAAGAGCGACCTGGTAACCAGCATGGTGATTGAAATGACGAGCCTGCAGGGGACCATGGGCGAAATCTACGCCCGTGCGTCAGGCGAACCGGATGCGGTATGCACTGCCATCCGGGAACACCACCTGCCCAGGCAGGCCGACGACGCGGTGCCGGAAAGCGTACCCGGGGTCGCGCTGGCGGTGGCCGATCGACTCGATTCGCTGGCGGGGTTGATGGCGGCGGGGGTTGTACCCCGCGGCAGCGCCGATCCCTTCGGCCTGCGCCGGCTTGCAATCGGCCTGGTGAGCATTCTGCTGGAACGACGCCAGAGCCTGGATTTGGCGGCCGCGGTCGATCTGGCCTGTTCCCGCCTGCCGCTCGATGCCCCGGAGGGACTGGCGGCGGATATCCTCTTGTTCATCCAGCGGCGCCTGCGTGTGGCCATGCAGGAACACGGCCTGCCGACGGACGTGGTGGACGCGGTCATGGCGAGTCCCTGGCCGGATCCGAGGTTCCGGTTCCGCACGGCTCAGGAATTGGCCGCCGTCGCGGCGGATGCCGCCTGGCACAGGGAGTTGGAGGCGTATGGCCGCTGTGTCCGGATCCTGCCCAAGGACGAGGATTGGTCGGCTGCACCGGTGGGCCTGCCCCCATGGACGGGCGAGTCCTCGGATGCTGCGGAGACGATTGTCGCCGCGGGTCCCGAACCCGCGGCGGCCTCGGCCGCCGACCGGTCGCTGTTGGAGGCCCTGATCGGAGCCGAGGCCGCCGTGGCCGGCCGGCCGCCTTCGGTGGCCGGATTTCGAGCCGCCATGTGCGGTTTGACCGAACCGATTGCTATGTTCTTTGACGAGGTGATGGTAATGGCCGAGGATACCGATCTGCGGGCCTATCGCCTGGGACTGATGGCCCGGGTGGCCCGGCTCGGAGTGCCGCTGGGTGATCTGGTGCGCCTGCGTCCCGCGACCGGCCCAACCCCCTCCCTTTGCTAGAATCGCCTGCTGTTGAAACCTGCCGTTCACGCCATCCGGGAGCACACGCTTGAAAGGAATCCTCTACCTGAACGACGCGGAGATTGCGACCCTGGACGAAACACGGATCTCGGTGTTCAAGACCTACGACGAAGATCCAATCCGGGTCAGCTACAGCACGCGTCGGCTGAATACCGGCAAGACCTTTACGGAACTTGAGCGGCATCGGGTGATGCGCCTGCACCTGGAAGACGGCCGGGAGGCCGATGTGATCTACCAGCATGCCTGTCTGGATGCCGAAGGCAAGCTGGCGGGAGTCCTGCGCGTGTTGGGAGACTTCCGGGACAGGCAGTCCTAGCCCGCCGCCATCCCGCGGGCGCGGGCCGTCCGCCATCGCACCTGTACGAGGCAGTCCTGGATTTCATACCTCCCAACGGCGTCCGGTTGCGCGCTGGGCAAAAAGCGGTCCTGTGCTATGCCGGTGGGCCGGCCGGCATTAGCGCCGTGCCCGGCAGCGGCAAGACCTTCACGCTGAGCTTGCTGGCCTGCAAGCTGATTGGAGACTTGGCACGCGAGCCCGACGCCGGTTCCGCCGAAGTGCTGATCGTGACGTTTGCCCGGTCCGCTGCGGCCAACATTCGGCAGCGTATTCGGGAGTACCGGGCGGCCATGGGCAGCCGGACCCCCGGTCTGGGCTATACCGTGTGCACGCTGCATTCCCTGGCCAACCGTATTGTGCGCAACCGGCCGGGTACCGTCGGGTTGGGTGCCGACTTTCGGGTGTTGGACGAGTCTGAAACCCGACGGTTCATCGCTTCGTTCATCGGGGACGAAGCACAGCGTGCGAAGGAACTGGCCGCCGTGCTGTTCGAACAACCGCGCAGTGTCGACAATGCCAAGGTGTTCGGCCGGTTCCGACACGACCTTGAAGGTTGGATCTACACGCTCTTCAGGGAATTCAAGCTCCGTTCCCTGACACCGGACCGGCTGGCCTCGGTGTTGCAGGACCGCGGGGACCAGGTGGTTTGGTCCTTAATGATGGACCTGTATGACGCCTACCAGCGCCAGTTGCGGGATCTGGATGCCGTGGACTACACGGATCTTCTGCGTCTGGCAGTGGAGACCCTGGAGCAGGATCCCGAACTGTGTAGCCGCTTGGAGCGCAAGTGGCCGTTTGTCCTGGAGGACGAGGCACAGGACAGCAATCGCCTGCAGGAACGCATCATCGGTTGCTTGACACGCGGGCAGGGCAACTGGGTCCGTGTCGGGGATCCCAACCAGTCGATCAGCACAACCTTTACCGGCGCCGACGCCAAACTGCTGCCTGCCTTCCTGGCGCGGACGGAAACCCGGCGCTACGAACTCCCCCAGTCCGGCCGGTGTGCGCGTCCGATTCTGGACGCCGCCAATCGTTTGATCACCTGGTCCCGCGAGTTCTACCGCCACTTTGCCGAAGTGGATCCCCTGGAGCCACCGCTGATCGCACCGACCGATGCAGATGATCCCCAGCCGAATCCCCGGGGCTATGCACCGCAGATCTGCAGCTACCTGCCGGTGGGCCGCCAACCCGCGGTTTGGGACGATACCCGCGACCGGATGGCGGACCTGATCCGGGACCGGTTACGGCGTCCGGGAGCGGACACGTACTCCTGGGCCGTCCTCGTGCCAACGCAGCGGCAGGCCAACCAGGTGGTCGAGGCGCTCCGTGCCCGCGCGGTGCCCGTGGATGATTCCCTGGTTCGGATTTCCGACGCGCGCCGCAAACTCATCGAAACCGTGGTGCACTGCCTGGACTTGGTGGTCAGCCCGAACCTTGCGGCACTGGAAGCCGTGTGGCAGGCCGCCTACGCACCGGAACCAGAGGTGGCGGAAACGGAGGCCGCGGCAGAGCCGGAGGAGGTTCCGGGCATCGACAAGGCTGGGGAAGGGCCCACTGCATTCGATACCTGGCTTTCATTGGAGCCCGAGGAATTCGATGTGTCGCCGGAGGACGGCAAGGCAGTCCGAGACTTGCAGGCCGCGGTCCGCAGGTGGCTGGATTCGGTATCGCTGCCACCGGACGAATTCGTGCTGTTGGCGGCACAGGATCTGTTCGGATCCCCGTTTGAGCTGGCAGTCTGCTACTGTCTGGCCGGGCATCTTGGTGAGCACATGGCCCGCGAGCGCCATCACGACTTCGCAAGTTGCTCAGCCCTGTTGAGGCGGGTTGCCTCCGGCTCGGAAAGGATTGAACTGCCGGACGAGGGCGGCACCTACAAGGCGGAGTTGGGGACGGTCACCGTGTGTACCATGCATGGAGCCAAGGGCCTTGAGTGGGATCGGGTGTTCCTGCTCGGCCTCAACAACTACGCGTTTCCCGCGGACCCCGAAACCGACCAGTTCATGTCAAGGCCGTACTATGTCAAGGATCAATGGGATCTGCCGGCCGAACTGATGGCCGTGGTCGACCACGGCCTGGACGAACGACTGGAAGGGTTCATGCCCGGGGGCGCCACCGTCGCCAACTGCGCCGCCTATGTGTCGGAACGGCTGCGCCTCCTGTATGTTGGCCTGACGCGGGCCCGCGAACAAGCCGTGCTGGTGGCTGACTGCGGCCACAGCCGCAATCAAAATGCGCAGGCGGAGGTCCACAGGGAGCTCGATGCCTACCTTGTCCGTGCGCAGGCGCCGCCGGCCGGCGGCTAACCCCGGCCGATCACCGAAATTGTTGTTCCCATTTGCTGCCGAACCAGGCACAAGGAGACTTTGTGACTTCCCAATCAGACTATGGCAGCTTGCTGCCCGCACTCGACACCGGTGTTCCCGTCAGCCCCCGGGCCAGGCAGAATCACTTCAGGGCCGAACCCGAACTGGCCATCGACGCCTCCGCCCTCTACCACTGCGTCCTCAAGACGGCCAAGGGCGACATCGTGATTCGGATGTTCGCGGCGGAGGCGCCGGCCACCGTCAACAATTTCATCCATCTGTCCCGTTCCGGCTTCTACGACGGGACCATGTTCCACCGTGTCATCGCCGACTTCATGGCCCAGGGCGGTGATCCGACCGGCACCGGCACCGGAGGTCCCGGCTACCGCTTCAAGGACGAGTTCCACGACTCGCTGGTCTTTGACCGACCGGGTCTGCTGGCCATGGCCAATGCGGGTCCCCGGACCAATGGCAGCCAGTTCTTCATCACGTTCGTCCCGTGTGCCTGGTTGGATCACAAGCACACGATCTTCGGCGAGGTTGTGGCCGGCATGGACGTGGTTAACTCCATATCGATCCGCGATCCGCAGCGCAGCCGCGTGCCGGGAGACCTGATCAACAGCGTCGAGGTCTTTGAGCAACAGGCCGATGCCTGAGGACTGGTTTGTCCATCCGGCGGTGCGAAGGGCGGGCTTGTCTGTCCCCGCGTCGTCGGGCGGGCCCGGCCACTGCCAGTCCAACACCGTTGCAACGGTTCACAAGCCAATCCGAAATATGAGAAACCTGCTGTCTTTCCTTGCCTGTGTGTTGTGTGTCGCCATGGTGCTGGCTGCCTGTGGCCGCGGCGACAGGGCCGTTGACGATGCGGCCCCAGCCCCCGAGGTCACCGCGGACTCGGAGCCCGCGTCGCCTCCCGAACCGCCTCCGGCCGCCGCGGAACTGGACCTGGGCACCGAATTGCCCGCAATCCCTCTGGACATGCCCCAGGAGCCGGAGGACCGCGACGGCATGTTCGACGAACCGCCGCCGGTTGTCATCGAGGAGGACCGTGTCTACTTCGCCGTTCTCGAAACCGCCAAGGGCGACATCACGGTCGAACTGTTTGCCGACCGGACACCGTTGACGGTCAACAACTTCGTTTACCTTGCCTTGTCGGGCTTCTACGACGGGACAACCTTCCATCGGGTCATCGAGGACTTCATGGCGCAGGGCGGCGATCCGACCGGTACCGGCTGGGGCGGCCCCGGGTACAGGTTCGAGGACGAGTTCATCTTCAATCTTGGGTTTGACGAACCCGGCCTGCTGGCCATGGCCAATGCGGGTCCCGGCACCAACGGCAGCCAGTTTTTCCTGACCCACGTGGCAACTCCGCACTTGAACCAGAGACACACCATCTTCGGCAGGGTTGTGGACGGCCTGAATGTCCTGCTCGGCCTCTCGGTGCGCGATCCTCAGGCGGCCCGCCAACCGGGTGACATGCTGGACCGCATTCGCATTTTTCAGGGTACCGAGAGTTTGTTGCCTCCGCCTCCGCCCACGCCTGCGCCCACGCCCACCCCGACTGTCAGCGCGCCGGCGATGCCGGATGCTGAAGCAGCCAGGATGCTGGCAGCCCTTGCACCCCGGGAACGGGCGGGGATTTACAACACGGCTCCCGACATGGTCATTGAGCCGGACGACCGGCTGATTGCCGTGCTGGAGACCACCCTCGGTTCCATCACGTTCGAGTTGTTCCCGCAGATCGCGCCCATCGGCGTCAACAATCTGATGGTGTTGGCCAACCTGGGCTATTTCGACGGTCTCGAGTTCTACCGCGACCCCAATCAGGGTCTGCTGTTCATGGGCTCCCTGGACGGGACCAGTGCCAACATCGGCTATTGGCTCCCGTTTGAGGCGTACACCGGCGAACCCAAGGCGAGCGGACTGTTGGGATACCTGCCCGATCGCACCCAGGTCCAACAGGTCCATGGCGGTCTCATGTTCCTGACAGTGGGCGATACCTTCGGCGAACAGTTGGACAACATTCACATTGTGGGCGTGGCCACCGAGGGACTGGACCTGTTGCCGGCGCTTCAGGACGATGAAAGCGCCCGAATTGAGTGGTTTGACGTACAGATTCTGACGGAATAGCCGACAATGGCGTTCCCGTCCACAACGCCCACAAGAGGCTGTACCAGTGACCGAGGACACTCCGTCTCCAACCACCAGTCCGCACCGGTCCGCCGCCATGCGGAACGGCTGGCTGCCGATTGCCCTTTGTCTGATCGCCCTGTGCTTGACGGCCTGTCAGTCCGTTGACCGCGGAACCGGCGAAGTGGCCTATTCGTCCGTGGTTGCGGAACCGCGGGCCAGTGCCGTATCCGCGGAGTTGGAGGTGCGGGTACGGGAGGTTTTTGTCGGTGCGGGCCTGGACACCGGCTTGCGGGTGTCGGTGTCGGAACACGGAGGGCCGGGCGCGCAGCCCGCGCCCCGGTTGGCGTCAACTGTGCAGCTTTCGCATGCGGAACTGCTGGAGGCCCTGGAGGCCTTGCCGGTCCTTGCGGTGAACGACGACTCCGGGACCGGGGTGCTGCTGCCGACGCAGCGGCGCGAACCCCCGGTGCATGCCGGCGTTCGTCCGTCGGTGTTTCCACCCGAGGCAACCGCCGACCGGTCCCCTCCGGGGGTGGAGGCACTGTCGGTTCTGCGGCACGCTCCGGAAGGGGAGGTGGCACTCGCTCCCAATGTGTCCTTAACCTTTTCCCGACCCATGGTTCCGATTTCGAGCCAGGCGGTGGTCGCGGACCAGGACCTGCCGGTCGAGCTGAGTCCTCAGCCGGACGGTGAATGGATGTGGCTGGGCACGCAAACTCTGCTGTTCCAGCCCACGGGGCGCATGCCGGGCGCCACGCGGTATACCGTCCGTGTTCCCGGCACGGTCGCGGACGTGACCGATGCAAGATTGGAGGCGGAGTTTGTCTGGGAATTCGAAACCGAGCCGTTGAAGCTGCTTGAGGTCTGGCCCAGCAACAACGCGCGCGATCCCGGTCGGCTGGACACACCGATAGTTCTGGGTTTCAATCAGGCGATCGACGAAGCCGCGCTAAAGCCCTACCTGAATCTCCTGGTCGGTGGTCGGACACTCGAATTCTCCATCCTGCGTTCCCACCTGCATCGGTTGCCCGACGCGGCCCGGAGCATGCTGGAGCGGTATCCGGATGACCGGACCCTGGTCCTGCAGCCCCGACAATCGCTCCCGGCCGGAACAACCGTCACCGTAGCCCTGCAGACCCTCGCGCCTTCGGCCGAGGGTCCACTGCCGACCACCCAGGTACAGCGGTTCTCGTTCCGCACGCGCGGCGAGTTTCGGCTTGAGGACGTGTATTGCTCATGCCGGCCGGGGGAGCCGTTCCTGGTTTGGTTCAACCATGAACTCGATGCCGAGTCGGTGACGTCGGACCTGATTCGGGTGGATCCGCCCCTGCCGGGCGGGGTGGTTGAGGTTGGCTGGGGCAGTATGTCCATCAGGGGCGAAACACGGGCCAACACCACCTACACGCTGACGCTTCTGCCCGGGCTGCGGGACACGTTCGGACAGATGCTGTCCAAGCCGCAAACCGCCCGGGTGCATGTTGGGGAACAGGGCCGGTTCCTTTTCGCGCCCCATGTCATGGAAGTCCTGTCGCCGGACCACGACGGCCGATTCCAGATTGTCTCGGCCAACCTGCCGCGGGTACGCCTGCTCGGCTACCGTGTGGAACCGCATGACTGGCCCGCGTTCCTGGCGGCCCGGGAGTTCCTGTGGGAGTCTCCGGGGGCCGCGGATCAGCTGCTCGAGCGGGAGCCGGTCATCGATCAAACGCTGCACCTTGAGACTTCCGCCGATGGCTTGACGGTTACCACGCTGGACCTTAAACCCTGGCTGCGGGACGGCAAGGGCCACTTGGCCTTTGTACTGGTGCAGCCGGCCCTGCTGCCGTGGGACATCGAGAACCATCCGGTATGGGTGCAGTCCACCAAACTGGCGCTGGATGCCTATGCCGACAGCCGGCAACTTGTGGCCTTGGCGACGGATCTTGCCAGTGGCTCGCCGATCGCGGGAGTCTCGCTCAAGCTTCAACCGCAGGGCGTTACGGCCAGAACCGATGCTGCCGGCAAGGCAGTGTTTAACCTGTCGGGACAGGGGACCCGGCAGTCGGAGGGCCGCAGGGGCGGCGCAGCCCTTTGGCTCGAGGCAAGGATGGGCGACGACTTGGCGCTTCTGCCCCAATCCGTGTGGAGCGAATGGGAAACCCGCTGGCATTGGTCGGGCGACGAACGGCGCCTGCAGTGGCACCTGATCACCGACCGCAACCTGTATCAGCCCGGCGAGCAGGTTACGGTTCGGGGATGGCTGCGCGAAGTCCAATATGCACCCGATGGCGACGTTGGGTATTACTCGCCTTCCGGCCGTGTCGTCCGCGTCAATTGGCAGGCCTACGACAGCCGCGGCAACGAGCTGAAGTCGGGCAGGGCCAATCTGGACATCGAGGTCGACGGCGGCTTCGTGTTCGATTTCCCCGTGCCGGAAGACGCCAATTCCGGCCGTGGCTGGATCGAAATGCGTGCGGATCCGGATCACGGCGTCGACTCGGGTTGGGCCAGCCTTGAGTATCGGATCGAGGAGTTTCGGCGGCCCGAATTCGAAGTGAGGGTGACGGGACCGGCCACCGACGTCTGGCTGGGTTCGGAGATGCTGTTCGAGGCGGGGGCCGGCTACTACGGCGGCGGCGCGTTGGACGGGGCCGATGTCACCTGGCGGATTGGCGGCAGTCAAGCCGCATACAGTCCGCCCGGATGGGACCGATACCAGTTCGGACTTGACCGCTGGCTTCCGTGGCGGCATGGGTTCGGCTTCGACAGCGAACCCATGTGGGATGCAGCGGATGCCGAAGCCGACTCCTTGACGGGCAGTCTCGATGTCCGGGGTCAACACGGCGTGGTGGTCCTGGCGGAGGCGGAGTTGCCGGTTCCATACGCCGTGACCGCCCGCGCGACGGTCCAGGATTTGTCGCGGCAAACCCAGACGGGATCCAGCCAGGTCCTGGTGCATCCTGCCTCTCTGTACGTCGGAGCGCGCACGGATTCGGACTTGGCGCGCATGGGCGAGGCCTATCCGGTGGAGCTGGCGGTTGTCGGCATCGACGGAGCCCCGGTGGCCGGAGCGGAAATCATTGTCGAAGCAGCGCTCCAGGGCATCAATCAGGGTTTCCGGCTGCCAGAGGACGCGGACGAGGTGCACTCCTGCGCGCTTGTCTCCGGCCTTGAACCAGTGTTCTGCAGCCTGAAGTTCGCCAGCAGCGGCCAGTGGCACATCAACATCACCGTGCGCGATGCCCAGAATCGTCCGAACCTGACCCGCCTCGAACGGTGGGTGTTCGGCTCCGGCCTCATCCCGGTCACCGACCGGCCGGAATACGTCCAGCTGGTGGCGGACCGCGATGCCTACCAGCCCGGAGACACTGCCCGGGTGATGGTGGTTCCGCCGTTCACTCCGGCCTACGGCCTGTATGTCACCAATCGGTCCGGGATCGTGGAGGCAAAGCCGCTGGCCATCGAGACGGATCAGACCATGTTGGAGATCCCAATTACGGATCGGCACTACCCGAACCTGCATGTGCAAGTGTTCCTGTCCGGTGCCGGTGCCGGCAACGGATGGCCGACGATGGCCACCGGTTCGGCCGACCTGGCCGTGCCACCCCGGGCTCGGGAACTTCAAGTAGGCTTGAGCCTTGTGGCCGACACGGTGGGACCGGGTTCCGAGGCCGCGGTGGAAGTACGGGTACGCGATGCCGACGGCAATCCGGTGGCGAATGCCCCCGTAACCCTGCTGGTGGTCGACGAGGCCATTCTGGCCTTGGCGGCCTACACCCACGGCAACCCCATGGATTCCTTCTACCGCCACCGGTATCCGTCCCTGTCCACCTACCGGTTGCGCCACTACTTCAAGTCTCCCGCGGCCATTTCCGCAATGGGCCTTGGCGGTTACGGTGGGGAAATGTTGGAGGAGATGACGGTTGCTGAAGAATCAGCAGTCGCGGCCCGAGCGACGGGTGCGCCCATGCTGGCGATGACCATGGCGGACTCTGCCGACGAGGCTGCGATGGACGCCGGCGGTACAGCCACCGACGGCGCGGACATGACGGCCGCGGTGCGCACGGACTTCCGGCCGCTGGCCGTGTTCGCCACCGATGGCACCACAAACGCCGAGGGTGTTCTGTCACAGGCCTGGACCATGCCGGATACCGTCGGCCGCTACCGGGTCGTGGCAATCGCCACTTCCGGTGAACAGCACTTCGGCAAGGGCGAGACCTCCCTGACAGCCAGTCTGCCGCTGCAAATCCGAACCCAATGGCCCAGATTTCTCAATTTCGGCGATCGGGCCACGCTGCCCCTGCTGGTCGAAAACCCGGCCTCCGCGGATCTGGATGTAACCCTGGTGCTGCAAAGCGATTTTCTGTCGCTGGCCCGCGCCACCGAGTCGGGCCTGGCCGCGGACGGGTATACATTTGCCATACCCGCCCACAGCCGGCGCCTGGTGGAGATTCCGGCCCATGCTAACGAAACCGGTACTGCCCGGCTACAGGTCAGCGTCTTCAATGATGCACACCAGGATCATGTCCTGGAGGAACTGCCGATCTATCGGCCGGCTGCCCACCAGGGGTTCGCCACCTACGGCGTGGTCGATGATGCACCGGCGATGCATGCGTTGCGGGTCCCACCGGATGTCCTGCCCGGCTTCGGCCAATTTTCGGTGACGATCTCGTCCACACAGTTGCAGATACTGGTGGACAGCTACCGGTCCCTGCGCGAGGTGCCCTGGGAGGATCCGTCCTCGCTGTCCGCCGCGATTCTGGCGAATACGTCCGTGCGGGATGTCCTGTATGCCTTTGCCGTCCCCGGTCTGCCGACCCCACGCGCAGCAGACCAGGAAATTCAGAACCACATCAATACGCTCCTTGAATACCAGAACATGGACGGAGGGTTCCCCTGGTGGCGCAAGGGCCGACCTTCCCGCGTGTACGTGTCGGTACAGGCCATCCATGCCCTGGTCCAGGCCCGCAACGATGGCTATCGGGTAGACATGGAAGCCATGGACAGGGGTCTGGACTACTTGCGCAACATCCGCCAGGCCTTCGAGCCTGGGGTCGGTCCCGAAACCCAGCGCCTGATCAGCGCCTATGCCCTATGGGTTCGATCACTGGCCGATGACGTTGACAGTGCCTGGGCCAGCCGTCTCCTGGCCGAAGCCCCTTGGGCCGAACACCCTCTGGAGGTGCTCGGCTGGTCGATGCTGGTCCTGGCACGCGATCCGAGCGCTGCGGAGGAGGTGGCGGACCTGCTGCGGTTCGTGCTGAACCGGGTGGAGGAGACATCCGGCAGGGCATCCTTCATCCAAGGCTATCGGGAGACCGACGGGTACACCGTGTTCCAGTCGTCGCGCAGGGGCGAGGGCGCGCTGCTGCAGGCGGTCATGACGGTTGATCCTGATTCGGATGTGATCCCCAAGATCGTGTCCGGCATGCTGGCTGGCCTGAATCGCCACGGGTATTGGGGTGCTCCCATCGACAACCTTTCCCTGCTGCTCGCCATGAACCAGTACTTCCGGCAATACGAGGCGGACGAACCGAACTTCACTGCCAACGTCTGGCTGGACGAAACCCTGGTCTTCAGCGAGGAATTCCGGGGCCGGTCAACCACAACCGATCAGCTGGACCTGCCCATGGCCTGGCTGATGGAACAGGCTCCGGAACGGATCCACACCGCCAGGGACGGAACCGGACGGCTGTACTACCGGTTGGGTTTGCAATATGTCCCCGAGGACATCCGGCTGGACAGTCTGGACCGCGGCTTCACGGTACTGCGCACCTTTGCGCCCATCGACGACGAACAGGATGTTTGGCAGGATGCGGATGGGGTTTGGCATATTCGGCTGGGATCGCGGGTGCGCGTGGAAACCACCCTGGTGACCCCCGGCCCCCGGACGCACGTGCGGTTGTCGGTGCCGCTGCCGGCCGGTCTGGAAGCCATCAACTCGGCCTTGGCCGGTTCACAACCAATCGAGGATCCCAACCGGGACGCATCCGGACGCAGCTGGTGGTACTGGCGCTGGTACGATCATGATCAACTGCTGTCGGAACGGGCGCTGATAAATTCGGCTCGGATTTATGGCGGAGTCTACAGTTACGCGGTGATTGCCGAGGCGACAACGGCGGGAGCGTTCCAGGTTCCCCCGGCTCATGCCGAGGAGATTTACGCACCCGAGACCTTCGGCCACAGCTCCGGGGATATTGTGATGGTCGAACCAGTATCTGCAACGGAGGCGAATGGCGAATGACATGGCAGTTTGAACAGCTGGCCAAGCTGGACGGCATCACCGAGGGTCCCCTGTGGATCAACGACATGCTGTTCTTCACGCACATTGCGGGCAACCGCATCATGCAGTACCAGCCTGGCAGCGGGGTCGGCGAAGTGTGTGGCGGTACGGAAGCCAGCAACGGCTTGATGGCCGACCGTGCAGGCAACATCTATGTCTGCGTGGGTGGCGGCCGCCGGATTGCCCGGCATCACCACGAACGCGGGCTTGAGGACCTGTGCAACGAACTGGATGGTAAGCGCCTAAACAGTCCCAACGATCTGGCCATTGACATCCAGGGTCGTATCTGGTTCACCGATCCCCGTTACGGGGATTACCGGGACGACATGGAACTGGACCACGAGTCGGTACTGCGCTTGACCCAGGGACCGGACGGTGCCTGGGCCTGCGAACGGATGACGTTCGACACGACTTCGCCCAACGGCATTCTGCTGTCCCCGGACGAATCAACCCTCTACGTGGCCGAAAGCAAGTACGGTGTTGGTCAGAGCCGCGATCTGCGGGCTTATCCCGTGCTGGACGACGGTAGCCTAGGCGTCGTCCAATTCCTGCACAACTTCTATCCCCACCGGGGAATCGACGGCATGTGCCTGGATAGCGAGGGCAACATCGTGGCCACCGCGGGCTGGGAGGAAAGCGGTCCCGGGGGCATGATTTACGTGTTCACGCCCCAAGGACGAGTGCTTGAAACCCATCCCCTGCCCTGCAATCGACCGACCAACTGCACGTTCGGTGGTGCGGAACTGAACGAGCTGTTCGTAACCTCGTCGGAGGGCCACCTGTTGCACGCCCGGACTGATAGGACTGGCTATCTGCCTTACTTGGCCTGATCCTGTTCCGGCCGCACGGTATTGCCACAGGGTTGGCACAGACCACCAAGGAGCTTCAGACCCCATGCTGGATTCCCAAGACATTTCCTTTTTCGAGGGCAACGGCTTTTTGCATATTCCGGAAGTCTTCACCTCGGAAGAGACGCAGGAGCTGTCGGACGAACTGGATCGGCTTGTGGCTGAGTGGGCCCTGACCAGCCCAGGTTGGGAGGGCAACTGGCGCAACATCTACATGGACCCCGATGTAGCCAAACAATCCAAGCTCACGGCCATGCACGACCTCCAGTTCTACTCGGAGGTCTGGTTCCGCGGCATCACGAACCCGAGGTTGGTGGACGCAGTGAGCGACCTCATTGGTCCGAACGTCGAACTGCACCACTCCACATTGCATATCAAGCCGCCGCAGAGCGGCCATCCGTTCCCGATGCACCAGGACAGTCCCTTCTACCCCCACCGGGCCAAGGGTTTCGTGGATGTGCTGGTGCACCTAGACGACACCAACGAGGAGAATGGGGAGATCCGCTTCCTGGCCGGCAGCCACAAGCAGGGTGCCTTGGAGCACCTGACTGCGGAAGGCGTCTACTACTACTTGCCACCCGACGACTATCGCCTGACGGATACGGTGCCGGTACCTGCAAGGAAGGGAGATGTCGTAGCCTTCCACCTGTGGACGGTCCACGGGTCCTACATCAACCGGACCAACCAACCGAGACGGCTGGTGCGGATTGGATTCAGGGATCCGCAGAACCCCCAGGTCGCCGGCCAAAGCTTTCAGCGGCCCAACCTCCTGTTGAAGGGGTATCGCGACCGGGCGGAGGGCCAGGAGCTGTTGCGGAACAGTTGACATCCTCAACCGCAGGTGCAGGCTGGAACACATCCAAGAGGCATTTCCCATGATTCTTCAGGAACTGAGCCGAGACGCCATTGCCATGCATGCGCTTCGGGGCACCGCGATTCTGCCGACAGCGTCGATTGAACAACATGGTCCGCATCTGCCGGTCGGGGTGGATACTTTGCTGTGCTCGGAGGTGGTGCACAGGGCCGTTGCGAAGGCCGAAGAACGGCTTGGACCCAATGCGCTGTTCGTCGCACCTGTTTTTTCCTGGGGCAACTCCCATCACCATCGGCCGTTCGCGGGCGTGCTGTCACTGGAGAGTGATCAATACATCAGTGCGGTTCACCAAATCCTGGAGGGACTGCTGCTGGCCGGTTTCCCGCGGCTTCTCATCATCAACGGCCACGGCGGCAACACGGCTCCCAATCGCATCGTTGCCCAGGACTTCGTGCACCGGCATGGAAAGCAGGCCGTGACTGGGGCGGCGGACTATTGGGACATCGGGCGGCAGGCGTTGACGGATGCTGGCTTGATCACCAGTGACTTGATCCCGGGCCATGCCGGCATCTTCGAATCTGCATTGATGAGGGTCGTACGGCCCGATCTGGTTTCCGAGGCCGGGATGGCTGAAACCCGGACTGTGAAATCCGAGGCAGGACGGGATCCTTGGCACACCGAGGTGCCAGGGGCCTGGGTCGCTGCGGACGGGTATTCGGATCAACCGAGTTTGGGTACTGTCGAACAGGGGCAGGCCATGCTGGGTGTCTTGGTTGAAAGTGTTGCGGAGGCCATCACCGCCTTCCATCAAGACAATTCGGCATCGGACGCTGAGGTCGTCTGCTGCCAATAGGGCAAGGACACTTGATGGCGCATCCCACCGTGGTGTTTCCTGAGCATCAAGGCCCAGGGTTTGCCAGTCAATTCAGCCAAGCGCGGTAGATGCGCCATGACATACAGCGACATGGAAGTCAATTCCCATCTGCAACTGGGCGAAGACGGTTATTGGGAATTCAAACAGGTTGTATTCAAGGGCAACCGGCCGGCCGAACCGAGACGCGATAGTTGGGAGGACGAAATCACCGCCTTTGCCAATGCAAGCGGGGGAGTGTTGCTGTGTGGAGTCACCGACACCGGAGATGTCGAGGGGATGTCCCGCGAACAGATGGATGCACTGGAGAAACTCATCGTTGAAGTGTGCTCGGATTCCATACATCCACCCGTCAGGGTGGGCATCTTTCGCCGGACTGCTCCCAATGGCAGACGATTCCTGAGTGTCGAGGTACCCGAGGGCCATGTCCTTCATGAGAGTTCCGGCGACGCCTTCATCCGGGTTGGTAGCGCCAAGAAGAAGATGTCCGGTGAGGAGAGGTTGCGCCTCGCCCAAAGACGCGGGCAGTCCAGTTTCCTGTGGTTCGACAAGCAACCTGTGGAAGGAACCGGATTCGGCACGCTCGAAGAAGCTCTCTGGAAACCTTTGCTCAGTCCCGAACAACTGTCGGCCCCTGAACTGGCTCTGGAAAAGATGGGATTCCTGGCACCGGATCAGAACCGAACGGTTCGGGCCACTGTCGCCGGCATCCTCCTATGCAGCAGCTCTCCGGAAAGTTGGCTTCCCAACGCCTACATTACCGCTACCCGTTACAGGGGTGGTGACAGAGCGTCCGGACAGCTTGACTCCCAGGACATCAGGGGTCCTCTCAACAAGCAAGTCAGGGAAGCCTTGGCTTTCGCCGTCCGCAATATGAGCGTTGCAGCGCGCAAGGATCCTGCCCGCCAGGATGTTCCCCAGTACAGCGTCAAGGCGCTCTTCGAGGCTTTGGTCAACGCCGTGGTACACCGGGACTACTCCATACGGGGAAGCAGGATCAGGTTGTCCATGTTCGAGGATCGGCTGGAAATCCGGTCTCCCGGTGGTTTGCCCAACAACCTCACTGTCGAGAGCATGGGTGAGCGGCAGTCTACGCGCAACGAGGTGCTGACCTCGGCACTCGGGAGGATTAATGTCGGCGGCTTGGCAGGAGCGGAGGGACGACGGTTCTTCGTGGAGCGGCGTGGAGACGGCGTTCCCATCATTCGACGCGAAACCAGGGAACTATGTGGTTCCCTTCCCAACTTCCGACTGGTGGACGAATCGGAGCTGTGTCTCACAATTCCCTCAGCGATACAGGAATTCGCGCCTGCGAACACGGTTGTGTCCGTATGGGATCGTTCAGGAAAGCCGTTGGAGGAAGTGGCGGTGTTGGCGCTGTATCCGAATAAAACCTGGAAACTTGCCGTCACAGATGCCAGCGGAGAGGCCAGAATTGACCTGTACACTATCAATCTCCCGATGGTCGTTTTTGCAGCTCGGCAAGGATTTGCCGCCAGACTGGAAAAGGATTGGATTCCCGCACAAAGACCGTTGGCCCTTGCACTGTCGCGCTTGCCCGGCGGTGGCTCCGCCATCTTCCAGGAAGCTGTCGGCCATATCCCCGGATTGTCGGGAAGGCTGAACCCAATTCGAGACACTCTGGACCGGACCTACTTGTATGCATCCAACATCTCGATCAACCAAGGAAAGCAGCAACCTGTCTACTTCGCCTTCAACGAAGATCTGCTTCTCACTGATGTCGACGGCCAAGAGGCGATGGTGCGCATCCTGGATGTGGTGGGACAGTCAGTTTTGCTGGAGTACCGCCCTCGGTCCGGATTACCGGGCCGCGCCGATTGAAGAGCAAGACCTTGGGCAACCAATGCGGCAATGAGGATTGCTGAAACTAAAAAAGGGACCGATTGATAAGTTAGGGGTTTGGGGATTATTCAGCAGAGTCAGAACCAGAAGCCAATGCCGATGCTGAAATTCCGTCAAATCCAACGGATCCGCGGGAATAGGACGGCCAACAGCACCAGTCCCACGACTCCCAGACCGAGCCACATCCGAAATTCCGATGAAATGACCAACAGGACCGATTGTGCGTGAGACAGGACATCTCTGGTCTGTGTCCAGTCTGCTTGGCGGGACAGCTTTATTCAACGAACAGGGGTGACATCTGGGCAGACGCCATGAGTTCTTCCATTTCATCGTGGTGGGGAGCACGTCGAAACGTGGAACCGGCCGCCAGTAGGCGGGGCAGCAGATCCAGGTCCCCGGCCGAGTTGAGGAACAAACCGTCCTGACCCAACACCCAGTGCACCGCGCGGTTGATGTCCGCCTGATTCTCGAACGGTTGGTACCACGTGTTCCGTGACTGGGGCGTTTCGCCCCACGGACCGCGGGTAACCCCCTTGATGGTCTGGACGGCAACGCCGCGTTCCCGGCACACCGCATTCAGTTGGTTGAAGTCGGAGCGGTACTCTGCGTTGCACCAGAGCACATAGTTCCAGGGTAGCAGCACTGAGTCGAACGCAAAGGCTTCAAGGCTGCGTAGGTGCATGCGCGCCACGGTCAAGCCATGGCCGGTGACCCCGATGTATCGAACCTTGCCTTCCTTGCGTGCATCGCAGGCCGCCTCCAAGGCCCCGCCGGGAGCCATGGCCTGATCCCATTGTTCTTCGTCCACTAGGTTGTGCAGCTGGATCAGGTCCAGGCAATCGGTCTGCAACCGCACCAGCGAGCTTTCGATTTCCTCCTTGGCCTTGGTGTAGACACGTCTGCCGGTCTTGGTGGCCAGGAAGAACTCGTCTCGGTGGTGGTTCATCCAAGGCCCCACACGAAGTTCCGAGTCGCCGTAGGAGGCAGCCGTGTCGATGTGGTTGACGCCGTGGTCCATGAGCCGCATGAGGAGTCGGTCCGCTGTGGCCTGGTCGCAACGGTTGACGGCAAACGCGCCGAAAATGATGGCGGAACTGTCATGGCCGGTTTGGCCGAACGGCTGTCTGTGGATCATGGTTGGCCCCAACGGACGGATTGCATGGATTCTAGCTCCGGGATTGTATGTGGTGCCTTATAGATCGCAGCCCTGATCGGGTCGCGTAACTGGACATGGCTGCTCTCGCCGAGACTGCGCTTGGATGCCGCGTAGGCCCTCTTCCAAGTCTGTTTGTTGGCCTGTCGGCGTCTTGAGCGCCAAGCTGTACGATCGTAGTGGTTCGAGGCCTTGCAGGTCGGACCACAGCTCGGCGGCATGGAAGAGGAGGAGGTCCGGTACAACGTGCTTTTCGGTGAACAGGGACTTCAGGATTCGGTCGTAGGCGAACTGTGTTCGTGTGGACCGGGACAGGTGCAAAATGGACCTGTCCCGGCTTGGTGATTGCTGCGCGCACCGGCTAAGCAACGCGAAGGCGCACCGCAGTCGATGAGTTGATGGCTGGTTCCGCGATCAGTGGTTTGACTAGCTGACCGATGCAGTCCCGGTGGTTGAAGCCTGCGTTCAATTGGGCGCGATCAAGACCACTGAGCCTGAAGTGGCGCTCAGGATTACCACCTGAACGCGCCGGCCCCGAAGTTGGCTTCGTAGAACAGCGATACGTGGGTTCCGGGTGGCACCAGGGCATCCACCGCCTCCCGGTCCGAGTCGTCCAGCGACACCTGCAAGGCGCCAAGGTTGTCTTCGAACTGTTCCAGCGTACGGGGCCCAATGATGAGACTGGTGATGTTGGGCTGGTTCATCGCCCATGCCAGGGCAAACTGGGCCACCGTGCATCCCTTGCTGGCTGCCAGGGGCTCAAGACCCTCGATGACATCGTAGATGCCTTCGGTCATGCGGCGGGAGCGATCGGGCCGTGCGGCGTACCGGCTGCCCTCGGGCGCACCTTCGCCGCGCTTGTACTTCCCGGTCAACAATCCGCCGGCCAAAGGACTCCAGGGGAGAATGCCTACACCGTAGTTTTGGGCCATGGGCAGCAGTTCCCGCTCGATGCGCCGGTCCAGGATGTTGTAGGGCGGCTGTTCCGTGACGAAGCGGTTGAGGCCGTACTCCTTGGACACCCACAACGCCTCCACGAACTGCCAGGCGGCGTAGGTGCTGGTGCCGATGTACCTGACCTTGCCGTCGCGCACGAGGTCGTCCAACGCCCTGAGTGTCTCATCGATTGGAATGTCCGTGCGGGGCCGATGCAACTGGTACAGGTCGATGTAGTCGGTCTGCAGGCGCCTGAGACTGGCGTGACACTGCTCAATCACGTGCCGGCGCGACGTGCCCCCCATGTTGGGATCGTCGTCGGCCATGGTGCCGTGTACCTTAGTTGCCACTACGACCCGCGACCGCTGTCCCGTCTGCTTGAGGGCTTCTCCCAGAATCTCCTCGCTTTGGCCGCGGGAGTACACGTTCGCGGTGTCGATGAAGTTGATGCCGGCGTCGAAGGCAACCTGCAGCATGCGGCCCGCACCATCCACGTCGATACCGCCTCCAAGGCGGCCGTGGCCGAACAGCATAACCCCCAGGCAGAGGGGAGAGACTTTTACGCCAGTCCTGCCCAACAGTCTGTAATCCATACAATGTCTCCGAGTTGTCTTGGTACGGAAGCCGGGTTTGGCCTGTCATCCAACCGCGGCACACCTGTTCATCCTAACTGTTATGCCCCATGTATAAGAGCTTTGCCGATTCCTTGCATCAGTTGACAGCAGCCTTCCGTTCCCTGGACCGACACCTGAACCTGGTTGAAGAGCGTCGTGCGCGTGTTGGCAATGCATCCAAGATGGAAAGCGGCCCTTCGGCAGTGGTGGAACTCAGCCGAATGTATCTCGACTGCCTCCGGACCATCCCCGGTGCGGCCACGTCCAACGGCACGGATACCGAGCAACAGTACGCCGACCATATGATCCTCGCTTCTCGCCACACAGTCTTGACGGACCTGTGTCAAACGTGGCTGGATCAGGGAGCCATACCGGATTTATTTGACATAAAATGGTTGCGTCAACTAGCCGAAGCGATAGGGGAGGCCGATCGTGCGATTCGACCTCAATGGGAAGCGTACTCCGGGTGGGGCCGGTCGGCACTGCGCGGGTTTGTGGCGGACCAGTACGACTGCCTGTTGGACAGCGTTGGGGGTTGGACAGAGGAGGAACTTAACGCCCCGGGAGTCGTGGGCGATTGGAGCGCCAGGGACACATTGGCCCATGTGTTGGCGTGGGAAGAATATGGATGGGTGATTCTGTCCCAGTGGCCCGAACCGAAGCAGGGCGTGCTGGCCCGATGGGAAGTGGGTAGGCTGGAAGATGAGACGAATGCTTTGTTGTTGGACCTTCACGCAGGCCGCGACCTGATCGACGTGCTCGGCGATCTCTATACGTTTCGGCGCCGTACGCTGCGTTTCATCGATGACTGCGACGATTCCAGGTTCGATTCAGTCGGTTCCTATGGTTGGGGCGAAACCGGCAGCCTGACACTGTTTCTCCTGTCCATGGCATGCCACTGCACCGAACACGCACTACAAATCCTGGATGCCCGGGCCCCGGGCCGCGCGGAGCCGTAGTGTCATCGATGCTGGACAGGTTTGGGGACCCGTTGACCGGATCCCGCGGGTACTGGTTGCCGCCCAAATCCATGTTCGCTTGCGTCCCGCCCCGACGCTCCCGCAGTAGCTGCTGCCAGGCAATCGGAAGTGGTTTGCGACCGGCCGGCGGCCTTTCGGCGTACGGTCAACTGCTCTGTACGCTCAGACTGTTGCGGAACTCTTCGGCCTCTTTGGTTGCGCCCACAGGAATCTGGTCGGATACCAGTCCCCTTTCCTCGATGTTGGCAGCGGCCTGTTGTTCGACGAGCCAGTTGCGGAAGTACTCGTCAATGGCGCTCTCGAGGGCGTCGGCGCTGATGGGGGCGTCCGGATCCGAGTCGGTGACCTGGATGAGGTGGTAGCCGAATTCGGTCTCGACCGGTGCACTGGTCTCGTTCACGGCCAGCGCAAAGGCGGCTTCCTCAAAGGCCGGCACCATCCGTCCTTGGGCAAACCAACCGAGATCACCCTGGTTGAATTCCGCAGTCGGATCGTCGCTGTACAGGTCGACCAGGTAATCGAAGCTCTCGCCCAGTTCAAGCCTGGCTATCAGACTCTCCGCCAAGGCCAGGGCCTCTTCTTGAGTGCGCCCTGCCGCATCGGATTCATTCCCTCCGGGTTGAGCTTCGAACGCGATGAGAAGGTGTCGGGCCCTGATGCGGGGTTCGGTGGTCTCGACATTGTCTTCCGAGACATGGCTCCTGACCATCTCGCGCAACAGCCTGTATTCCAGGATTTGCCGGTACTCGTCCAGCGTCAGGCCGTTGGTGTCGTCCAATTCCTCGGCCAGTCCCGCCGTGCCCTGGCTCAACTCCTCCTCGGAGATGACGTCAATCGCCTCCTCTTCGGGAGCGGTACCTGCCGCATCGTTTCCGGCATCCGCAGCCTGCTCCGAGGCGGCTGCCTCGCGGGCCGTGATTGTGGCCGTGGCCTGGGCGGCGGTGTACTTGGAATAACGGGAGGCCACTTCCGCATCGAGTAGTTCGTCCAGTTCCGTATTGGAAACGCTCAGGCCTGCCTCCCTGGCGGCTTCGGCGATCAGCAGGTCCTCAATCATCGTGGACTTGACCCGCACCCCCATGGTGAATTCGTCCGACAGTGCGGTCTGCAGGACCTGAATCTCGTTCAGGAGATTGACTTGGCCGGCGAACTGCTGTTGCAGAAATCTCATGGACTCGTAACGGTTCAGGGCCAACTGCCTTTCGTACCGGTAGCGGTTGCGGAAGTCCTGGACCGTGATGTCTGTTCCGTTGACCGACACTACCAGCCGGGCCGGTACCACGAGGAAGCTGTACACCGCGCCGATTACCACCAGCAGGAGGGCGACGCCGGTCGCGACCCCTCCCAGCAGCAGGAATTTCCGATCGCGTTCCCTCTGCCTGGTTGCGAGGAGGATTTCCTTCCGGGTTTGCCGGCGCGGAGCTTCTTCGGTTGTGCGTTTCTTTTTTGCCATGAAGGTCGCCCGAGCGCGGGTGCTCGGGTTCGGTGGGATGGATCTGGCGCCGGGCTCGGCCGGCCGCAGGCTTAGCGGCGGCCCCGAATGTGGCTCGGCGTGTACGGCAGTAGTGCCAGGTGGCGCGCCTGTTTGATGGCGGTCTTCAGGCGCCTCTGCTTCTTGGCGGACACGCGGGTCTTGCGCCTGGACAGAATGCGTCCCTGACGGTCCAGGAACTGCGACAGGATCTCGATGTTCTTGTAGTGGATTTGCTCCAGTGGAACATCGGTCGCGACGTGGCGGGGTCGGAAGCGCGATTGGCTGGGACCTTGGTTGGCCCTGTACACGGGCGGCACGCGCTTTCTCGGATCAAGAGCGGTTGGATCCGATTCGGGAGGAGGCGCCGGATGCGTACTTGCCGGCCGGCCACCTGAAGGGGCGGCCACAGGTTCTGCATCCTTCGTCGCGTCGGCGGCCACAGGCACCGGTTCGAGTCTCGCTTCGGGAGTCGCTTCCGCCGTCCGTTCGACCTTGGGTTCCGGATCTACTTCAGGTTCCGGGGGGGGGGAAGCGGCATCCGAAGCCGAGGTATCCGCGGTTTCGACGGTTGCGGCCACCGGGACATCGTCGGATTCTGTCGACGGTGGAACAGCGGCTGTTGGTTCCTCAATGTCGGCAACTGTCGCGGCTGTGGTTTCCTGGGTTTCCTGTTCGTCGCTCATAGGGGTTTCTCTGTGATATGGGGCGTTGTCTGTCTGATATCCGCCTGGATGCATCCGATGTCGGGGGTCAGGCAACCGGGTCCCGGATGATCAGGTAGCGCATCACGTTCTCGCTCAGGTTGAGCAGGCGTTCGACATCGGCGACCTTGGACGGATCAAGATCAATGTGCAGCATTGTGTAGTGGCCTTCCGTCTTCTTGTCGATCGGATAGGCCAGCTTGCGCATGCCCCAGGAATTTTCGAATACGATTTTGCCGTCGTTGCGGTCGACGACCTGCAACACTTCCTGGTGGGCGTTTTCGAGCTCAAGGTCCCTCAGCTCGGGAGGCAGCACGTATACCAGTTCGTACGTGCGCGTATCGGCACTCATCAATCCACCGCTCCTTCCACGGGCTTGCACGCGTCACGGGACGCGCACAGAAGAATCAGGCGGAACAGTCTAACACCCGCGCCCGATGGAAAGGGACAATCGAATGCAGTGCATCCGACAGGGGACTCACTGTTGCCAGGGCAGTCCGCCGGTTAGCGGACGCGCGCCACGCAGAGTACGGTGTCGGCTTCATCGTCCAACGGCTCCCGGTGGTAGCCACCCCACAAGTGGACGACGTCGAATCCGGCCGCGTCCAGCATCAGCTTCAATTCGTGGGGCCAGAGAAACCGCAGCCTGAAGGTCACAGTCGTTTCCAGGTGCTGTCCGTCCGGACTCACCTGCGACAGAAGGATGTCCGTGGTTTGGACTTGGTGTATCCAGTCGACGGTGCGGCCCATCCACTTGGTGGTTTCGATGCCGTTCGGTCCGTGCCACGCGTCCACCTGGATCAGGGCACCGTCGCCCGCAACGATCTGTTCGACCGGAGGATTGAACAAATCCAGTACCAGGAGGCCGTCTGCTCTAAGGTGACGACGCAGGCAGGACAGCGCGGATTGCTGCAGCTCCGGGCTGTCTAGGTGCATCAGGCTGTTCGAGGCACAGATGGCCAGGCCGAAGTTCTGGTGCATAAGGCGAAAGTTGGCCATGTCCGCCTGACATAGGTGCGGTTGGTGCGCGGGCGGCACGGTGGCCAGGTTGTTCCTGGCTAGTTCCAGCATTTCGGGACAGATGTCGATCCCGGTGCAATGGGCATCCGTTGCCAGTTCCATCAGCACGCGCCCGGTGCCGCATCCTGCTTCAAGGACCGGCCCGCCCGTGTCCCGTGCTAGTTGCTTCAGAAGCGGGATGTCCGCCCTGAAATTGCGGTAGTCCCAATCGTAGAAAGGGCTGAACCGCGCCAGGTTGGCAAGGAGATCCTCACGGTCGTCACACATGGCATGGAGATTGTTGGCAGGCGGATGAGTGTGTGGACGTGTTCCGGAACCGTTGACAGCTTGTCGTTTTCGGCCCCTTGGGCAGGATGCGAAATCGTGTTTCAGGCAGACAGTGGGCTGTACGGATCCACTGTGGCATCTGTGCACCGAGGACCGTTCGGATCGGCCCGCGCAATGCTTTGGCAATATCTCTTTGGGCACCCCCTTTGGGTTTTGGGGAAGTAACTGTTCGCTTCAATCTGTGGGTATCTCTTGGAAACAGGTGCAATTGAGCCATCTTCCGCGCGGTACCATGGGCCCCCGGAAGCAAGCGGACCTGGTGCAACGGACCCCATGTCCAGGGCCTCCCATCCTGCCACGCCCCCGGTCGAGGGTGTTCCCCGCGGCCGGGTCAAGGCGCACCGGATTGCCCTGTGTCCCAACGACCGGCAGGCCTCCCTGATGGCCGGGCACGCGGGCTGGGCGCGGGGGGCGTCGAACCGGTCCCGCGACCGCTTGGCCGCGGCCTGGTTCACCGACGAGGGCGGGGACCACGAGGGGCTCGCGGACATGAACCTGCGCAGGCCGTTCAAGGCCGTCAAGCGGGACCGGTTCCCCTGGTCGCGCAAGTTGTCCCAGAACGTGGCCAAGAACGCCATCATCCACAGGGGCAAGGGGCTGGAGGCCTGGGGTGTCTACAAGAAGGCGCGGAAGAAGGGGCAGCGTCCGGGCCCGACCGTCGGCATCGACATGGGCATCCAGGTGCTGGCCACGCTGTGGGACGGGGATGAACAGACGGAGGTTGAGAACCCGCGTCCCCTGCGGGAGGCCCTGGCCGAGCTGCGACGCATCGATAAGGCCATCAGCCGCTCCCGCAAGGTGCATGGCCGGCACCGGACCTCCCACCGTCGGGAAACCCTGTACACCCGGCGGAGACGGCAGCATGCCCCTGTCTCCCGTCTGCGCAGCGACCACCACCAGACCACCACGGTGATCGCCAAGCGCGGCGGGACGGTGAAGGTGGAGCCCCTGCACCTCGCGGGGATGCAGCGCAACCGGAGATTGGGACGCGCCCTCGGCAATGCCGGCCTGGGGGAGTTCGTGCGCATGCCGGAGTGCAAGTGCGCCTGGTACGGGACCGCCTTTGAGAAAGTGGACCGCTGGTACCCGTCCTCGAAGAGGTGCAGTGCATGCGGTGCCGTGAAGCAGTCGCTGCTGCTGTCGGAGCGCCCCTACCGCTGTCTGCCGTGCGGCTTTGCGTGCGACCGGGACGAGAACGCCGTCCGCAACATTCAGGCGTTCGAGCCGGCGGCCAGGTCGGCCGTCGCCGACGCGGCGACCTGGCCGTCGGGCCCGCCTAGGGGCCTGCCAGGTCGACGAAGCGTCCACCGGACGGGCATCCGCATCCGCTTCACGCAGGAAGTGGAGATTGCCATAGGTTCTGGAGACCATCTCGGTGGATGTTCAACATTGTTGACGCGGCATGGGTTGGCTTTCTGTCGGGTCAATACAGGAAAGGGCTGCTCAATGCATGGCGGCATGGCTGTTCCCGCTTGGGAGATCTGCCCAATTGCAAAATCGGCTTGAATGCGTTCATGGTGTGGGCTATTATGAACTCTTGCCCCCCGGCGCGCGGAACGCTGTGATCGAAACCTGCTGCGGGGGCTGTCTCCTTGTTCAAGCCGAACGCTGCACCGCGTCGGCAGTTCGAGCCATTCCGATACCGGTAGTGACATCATGGCCATGCAGGACAAACCCCAAATCCCGATGACGCGCGCCGGCAAGGCCCGGCTTGAAGATGAGCTGGCGGAATTGAAAGGGGCCCGCCGCATGGAAATTGCCGAGGAACTGAAAGAGGCAATCTCCCACGGCGACCTACGGGAAAACGCCGGGTACGACGAAGCCAAGCGCGCCCAGGCCATGCTCGAGATTCGAGTTAAGGAAATCGAGGCGGATCTGGCCAACAGCGTGCTGATTGAGGACATGGACGCGGCCACCGGCAAGGTGACGGTTGGCGTAACCGTGGTAGTGCAGGAAACGGGCGGCACGGTTGAGGAGTCGTTCCGCATCGTCGGCAAGACCGAAGCCGATCCCGCACAGGGCCGCATCAGCAACGAAAGTCCGTTGGCGCAGGCGTTGCTCGGTAAGGCGGCGGGAGAGGTCGCCGACTTCACAACGCCCATGGGGCACACCACCCAATTCAACATCGTGAGGGTTGAGCCGTGACGTCTGCGGGCACGGCCTCGACCGGGGAGTCGGAGCCGCCCGGCCATTTCGATCCAGCCCGTCTCAGCGACCAGGAGCAGGCGCGCCTGCACAAGCTGGCGTTGCTGAGGGAGCAGGGGCTCGACCCCTATCCGGCCCGCGTCGAACGCACCCACACGATCGCCGATGTCCGTGTGCTGGAGCCGGGCACCGACGAGGATGCCCCGCAGGTTGCCGTGGCTGGCCGCGTCGTGCTGCTGCGTGATCTGGGTAGGATGTCGTTTGCCCAGTTGGACGATGGCACGGGTGCCATTCAGATCATGGTGCGCCGCAACCGGGTGGGAGCCGACTGGTACGGCGAGGTCTGGAAGGCCTGTGTTGATCTGGGTGATTTCCTGGCGGTCCGCGGGAGTCTGGTGCTGACCCGAACCGGCGAGTTGACGGTGGATGCCCAAGCCTGCACGGTAGCCGGCAAGGCACTCAAGCCCCTGCCCGACAAGTGGCATGGTTTGCAGGATCCCGAGGCGCGGTACCGGCGGCGCTATGTAGACCTGCTGGCCAACCCGGAAGTGCGGGAGGTCTTTCGTCTCCGTGCACGGACCGTCCGTTCCATTCGGAACTTTCTGGACGATCTCGGCTATCTCGAGGTGGAAACACCGGTTTTGCAGCCCATCTATGGCGGCGCGGCGGCGCGGCCCTTCACGACCCACCACAATCAACTGCACCAGGACTTGTATCTAAGGATCAGCTTTGAGCTATATCTCAAGCGTCTGATTGTGGGTGGCCTGGACCGGGTGTACGAAATCGGCCGCGACTTCCGCAACGAAGGCGTCAGCTTCAAGCACAATCCCGAGTTCACGCAGTTGGAGTTCTACGAGGCCTGGTCGGACTACCAGGGCATCATGGAACGCCTCGAATCCATGTTGGCCAAGGTGGCGGTCGACGTGTGCGGTACGACGGAGGTTGCGTATCAGGGCAAGACCGTCTCGTTTGCCCCACCCTTTGAACGAATGACCCTGAGGGACGCAATCCTCGAGCACACGGGCCTGGACATCCATGAACTTGTCGAGGTAGCCGACCTGAGGGACGCCATGCGCGCCCGGGGCATGGACACCGGGGACGATCCCAACTGGGGCAAGCTGGTCGACTCCCTGCTGTCGCGATACGTGGAGCCGCGGGTGACCAACCCGATGTTCCTGTACGAATACCCCAAGGTCCTTTCGCCATTTGCCAAGGGTGTGCCGGGGGAACCGCGGCTGGTGGAACGCTTTGAGCTCTTCGCCGCCGGGATGGAAGTGTCGAACGCCTTCACCGAGATCAACGACCCGATGGATCAGTACCAGCGGTTCCTCAGCGAGAAGTTCCTGCGCGAGCACGGAGACGACGAGGCGCACCAGGTGGACGACGACTTCGTCGAGGCCCTGACTTGGGGCATGCCGCCTACCGGTGGCTGCGGCGTCGGCATCGACCGATTAACGATGCTGCTTGCAGACCGTCCCAACATCAGGGAAGTGATCCTCTTTCCCCATCTGCGGGACGCCGATCAGGGCTGACACGGCGCGAGGCCGACAGCCTCGGTTCGGGCATGCGGGCAGCTGTGGAACCCGCCACGAAAAAGCCAGGCCCAAATGGCCTGGCTTCGTATGACTGCTGTCTACAGTCGGGGCGAGAGGATTTGAACCTCCGACCTCAGCGTCCCGAACACTGCGCGCTACCCACCTGCGCTACGCCCCGTGGAGGCACCATTGTGCTTTCGGCCACAGGTGTTGTCAACTAATTTCGTTGCAAACGCCCCGCGGCAGTGGATGGGCCCGCGTCAGTTGGACAGGAACCTGGGAAGACCCGAACTGGTGCGCTGGGATGTGCGGACGGTCTGGATGCGTTCCACCGTGTTGCCGTCCCCGGCTGTCTTGGTGGCCGCGGACTTGGTGGGATTCAGTGGCTGGGTCCGTCTGGGTGACGGTACTTGGCGCTCCCGGCTGTCCACTACGGTCGCAGATTCGAGGGGGATCGGAATGCCTGTCGCCAGCAGTGTGACCTGCAAGTGGTCGTCCATGTCCGGATCCATGGCCCAGCCGGAGAAGATTTCGGCGCTGGGGGCCACCGCGTTGGCAATGGCGTCGCCGATGTCCTCCAGTTCCTTCATCTGGGGCGAGTCCTTGGACTTGACGTTGTAGACCACGGCCGTGGCCCCGTCGATAGTGGTGTTGAGCAGTGTGCTTTGAATCACTGCTTGGACTGCTTCCTCGGCCCGGTTTTCGCCCTGGGCCATGCCGATGGCCATGAAGGCGCCGCCGCCGTGCTGAATCACGGAGCGGATGTCGGCAAAGTCGAGGTTGATTTCCCCGGGCACGGTAATCATGTCGCTGATGCCCAGAACGCCCTGCATGAGCATCTGGTCCGCAATGCGGAAACACTCGACCGCCGAGGCCTTCTTGTCGGAAATTTCGGTCAGTCGATCGTTTTCCACGACGATCAGGGCGTCCACTTGCTCCTGCAGCAGTTGGAGCGCGGTTTCGGCCGTTCTGCGCCGCTTGATGCCCTCGTGCTTGAACGGCATCGTGACAACGCCGACGGCCAGCGCCCCAGCATCGCGGGCGGCTTCCGCGACCAGGGGTGCGGCACCCGAGCCGGTGCCGCCGCCCATGCCGGCCGTGATGAAGATGAGATCCGCGTCCTTGACGACTTCGTAAATCTCGGACAGGCTCTCCTCTGCAGCCTGCTTGCCCAGTTCCGCCTGGGCCCCGGCCCCGAGGCCCCTGGTCAAATCCTCTCCGATTTTGACCCTCTTGGGCGCGTTGGAGAGATTGAGCGCCTGCTGATCAGTGTTGATGACCACGAATTCCACACCGTGGACTTCGCCAATCATGCGGTTGACGGCATTCTGTCCGCCGCCACCGACCCCCACGACCTTAATGTTGCAGAAGTTCTCGTGGAACTGGGGTTCGGGCAGGTTGGTTTCGTGAAGGGAATCGGCTGTCGTGGCCATGCCGTACCTCGGGGGTTACTTGGTTTTGCTGTCGAAGTATATGGGGATGCAAGCAAGGATGAACCGATGCTGGCGCAGATACTAGTATGCCATGCATGGCCCAACATCGACTCCCCCGCGGCAGGGGGAATCTTAAACGACCTCCGAAACTGCTCCAAACCATTGCGCGGGCTGCGGCCCGGGGCGATGGTTGCGCATGACGGTCCGGCTAGCCGGGCAGGAAACCGGCAACGACCGTACGCAGCGACCGGATCCACCCGCGGGCCGGTTCGGGTCTGGCCTGACCTTTTGTGGATTGCGCCGGGCGGTGTGCCTCCAGGCCCCACAGAAGAAGGCCGGAAATGGTGGCGAATTCGGGCGAGCGCACTTCCGCGGCCAAATCCCTGACCGGTATCGAGGGCGGAACGGTGCCGGTGCGCACCGGCAACCGGAACCTGGCGCGGCAACTGTCGGCGATGCGCGGCAGAAGGCTGCCGCCTCCCGTTAACACCAGTCCGGCCGGAATCAGCCGGCGGCACTCCGCCTTGACCAGGTGCCGATCGAGCCGATCCCACAACTGGCCGACGCGCTGGTGCAGGACTTGGCACAGGTGCCGGGTCGACACGCTGATGTGCCGTTGGTCGCCGAACACCTCCGCGGTCACCTCGCCGGCCAGGCTTGACGAGAGCGCCATGGCCGAACCGTGCGTGATCTTGAGCTGCTCGGCCACTCGGCTGGGACAGTGGAGGCTGTGGGCCAGTTCGCGCGTCAGGTCGTTGCCGCCCAGGTTGAGGGCTCCCGCCACCTGAAAGCGTCCCTGGGCAAAGACGGCGAAGTCGGTGGTGCCGGCGCCGATGTCCACCAGGACAACCCCCATGTCCATTTCCTCGCGCGTCAGCACGGCGCGGGCACTCGCCAAGGCTGAGGGCACCAGGTTTTCCACCTGCACATCCAGGGCCGCAAGGCAGGCCAACTGGTTGCTAATGGCGGTGGAACTTCCCGTGACCAATCTCGCTTCCACCCCCAGATGGCCGGCGTGCATGCCCTCCGGTTCGCGGACCTGATACTCGTCGTCAATCGTCCAGCTGCCGGGGAGTGCCTGGACAATCTGTTGGTCGGGCCGCACCTTGATCTGCCGCGCCTTCCGCAGTACCTGTTCCATTAAGGCCTCGCCCACCGGTTCGTTGCGGCTGGCCGGGATCCGAGCCCGGCTCGAAAGCGTGGTCAGGTGGCTGCCACTCAGGGACACCAGGGCGCTGCGCACGGTGGTCCCGCTCATTTGTTCGGCGGTTGCCAATGCCTCCGACAGACTGGTCTCAATGGCGCGCATGTCGGTTACCGAGCCCTGTTGCAGGCCTTCCGTTTCGGACTGCCCCCAACCGTCAATGACTGTGTAGCCGCCGCGCGACTCGTGCACCGCGATGGCGGCACAGGTCTTGGCATTGCCGATTTCGATGGCGCAGATGGTGGAGCGGTCGGCCATGGCTGGAAAGGAAAAAGTCTAGCGATAATACGGTTTGGAGAGCGGACGCACGTCGATCAGTTCCGCGTTCAACTCGCGGGACTCAAGCCAGTGCCAAATACCCTGAAGGTTGGCCAGCTTGCGTTCCATGTGCAGGCTGTCGCCCCAGACCACGCGTGTGGAGCGTCCCGGTAGCACGAAGTTGAGGCCGTGTGCCTGGGTGAAGTGAAACGTTTGCAAGTCGCCGGGCTGGCCAGGGTCTGCCAACAAACTGCCCCTGATGGCGAGAATGGTGGCAACCAGGTCGGGATCCAAGCGACTTTGGCGGCTGTCAACGCCGTACGGCCGTGCCAGTTGCGCATGGCCCTGCCAATCGAACAGTGTCAGGAATCCGGTCGACTCGTCCGGCACGGACGCCACCTGGCTGGCAATCCGGCGCGGGATTCCGGTCGCGTTGACAACATACGTACCGTGCTGCGTAATCCAGGCCAGGGTTGGCATTGCCTCGTCCACCACGGCCTTCACTCCGCTCGGCAACTGAAGGCGGACTTCCGCCTTGGCCACGAAGGGATTGCCGAGGGCGTCTTGTCGCAGCGCCCGCGGTTGGAGCGTGAAGATGCTGCGACCAACCACCTGGTCGAACTCCCCCGCGTCGGCGGAGGTTAGGTGCGCATCCAGGATGGAGGAGGCATAGGGGCTACGCACGTCCACCGACAGGGATGCCCGCGACACCTCAAAGCGGCTGTCCATCGCGAACCAGGCGAGCAGGACCACGGCGGCGGCTGCCAGCATGGCACTGCCCCATTTGCTGGCATACCAGCCCGTACCCAGTAGGAAGGGCCATGACCAAACGTCGAACAGACCTTCCAGATACTCCCTGATCTGTGTCGACACGGGAGCCGCAGTGCGGCGCCAGAAGGTTCTGACGGAGTGTTGCCAAGTGCTTTCGACCGGGCGACGGCGGCGATGGGGTGACGGGGGAGAGCGACGCGGGAGCATGACGGAGAGTGTTGCGGAGCGTCCCTACAGTGTGGTTTTCAGCCGCTGCTTGCGCTGATGCCTGGTCACCGCGATATCCAGCAACCGATTTAGGAGATCCGGATAGGACAGCCCGGAGGCTTCCCACATTTTGGGGTACATGCTGATGGAGGTGAAGCCGGGTATCGTGTTCACCTCGTTTAGATGGATTGTATGGTCTATCGGGTCCACCAGAAAATCCACCCGTGCCATGCCGCAGCAGTCGAGGGCCTTGAACGCGCGGATGGACATGGCCTGCAAAGCGACTGTCATCTCATCCGGAACCGGTGCCGGCACCAGCAACTCGGAACCCGCGTCGGCATACTTGGCTGCATAGTCGTAGAAGTCGTTGCCCGGCCTGATCTCACCGGGAAGGCTGGCTTTGGGGTTGCGGTCCCCAAGTACGCTGACCTCCAGCTCGCGTGCATTGAGCACGGCTGTTTCGACCAGGACTTTGTTGTCGAACTGGCGGGCGTGGTGGAGCGCAGGGATCAGGCCGGTCAGCTCGTCGACGCGCGACACGCCCACGCTGCTCCCCATGTTGGAAGGCTTGACAAACAGGGGCAGACCCAGGTCTGCTGCCAATGCGTCCGGATCCTGGTGGGCCACGTCCTCCGCCGTATCGAGGCGCAGGGTCCGGTGGGCTACCAAGGGCAGACCGGCCGCTTGCAGGAGCGGTCGGGCGACCGCCTTGTCCATGGCCAGGGCACTGCCCAGGACCCCGCTGCCCACGTACGGCAGACCGGCCAGTTCAAGCAGGCCCTGTACCGTGCCGTCCTCCCCGTGCGGTCCGTGCAGGACCGGAAATACAACCTCCACCTCTGCCAGTGCCGTGCGCGTGTCGCGGTCGGGCAGGTGCAGGCCATCGGGCGGCGGCGCGGGGCCAGCCGCCAACAGCGTGCGGGCGTCGGGTCCGGTCAGCCATCGGCCTTCAGCGGAAATGGCCATGTCCACAATGTCGTGTCCCGCCTTGGCCAAGGTCGTCCGCACGCTGGCGGCGCTCCGCAGCGACACTTCGTGCTCGCTGCTGCGGCCCCCGTAAATCAATGCAACTTTCATATGGCGCACCGCCTTGCGGTTGTCATGCGGACGGATCGAGCAGCGCGGCGGTATACCGGTCCGCCTCGCGTCCGGCCAGGCCGATTTCCGGCTTCAGCCAGATGCCGGTCTCGTTCCGGACCCGTACCTGTACGGTTGTCATCAGTTTCAGCACATCGGCTGCGCGCCCTGTCCCGGGTTTGCCCAGGTTCACCAGGAAGTTGGCATGGAGGGTGTCCACCCCCACGGTGCCGCAACGCAGGTTCTTGCAACCCGCCTGTTCGATCAGTGCACCGGCAAATCCGTTGGGCGGATTGCGAAACGTGCTGCCTAGGCTGGGCAGCACCGGTTGGCTGCGGCGCCGATGGTCGAGGTTGGCCTTGGCTGTGGCCCGGATCCGCTCGGGATTCCCGGGAAGGAGCCGGAAGCGGGCTCGTATCACGGGTGCCGGGGGCACACGGCGGTTGGCTGCGGTCCGCTTGAGCGTGCTGTCGCGATAGGCGAGGTCCAGTTCCTGCACCGGCAGCCACTCCGGTCCCTGCTCCGGCATCGCAACCTCCGCAGCGACCAGATTTTGGGCGGTGTCGCTGCCGTGGGCGCCGGCGTTGCCGACGACGGCGCCGCCCACGGTGCCGGGTACGCTCACCGCCCACTCCAGACCGGTCAGGCCCTTTTGGATCGTCAAACGTGCCAGTTGTGCAAGGGGCATGCCGCTGTCGGCCCGGACCAGCACACCATCTGGCCGCGGATCAAAGACAACCTCCCGGCAGAGGTTCAGCACGGTCAACCCTGGGATGCCATCATCGAGAATCAGGGTGTTCGAGCCTCCTCCCAGCACAAACGGAAACTGTCCCTCGGCCTGCGCACAAGCCGCCAGGCGTGCCAGATCGGTCGCGCGCCGCACTGTAGCCAGAACCTCGGCTGGGCCTCCGATGCGCATGGACGAGTAGGGGGCGAGACTGGTTTCCATCCGCGGGTCCAAATTCAGTGTCCGGGCCATGCGCAGCACAGCCGCAGGATTCCAGGGGCCAGCCATCTACTTCAATCCCGGCAGACCGAAACACTGCGGGACGGTGGTGGGTTCTGCGCAAGAGCCGCCGCTAGTTTGTCGGTCAGTCGGGGAATGTCCCCGGCGCCCATCAGGATCACCGCATCCCCTGTGTGCAGCCGTTCCGACAAGTGCGCCAATGCCTCGTCGAACGACCCGGCATGCATGACGTGGGAGTGAACCACCAGATGGCTCAGAGCTGCTCCGTCCATGCCGGCCGCAGGTGTTTCCCGGGCCGCGAAGGTCGGAAGGATTAGGACGCGGTCAGCTTGCGCGAAGGCGTTCCCGAATTCGGGCTGAAGGGCTGCCGTACGGCTGTAGGTGTGGGGTTGGAACACGGCCCAAAGCGTACCGTGGGGAAACCGGTGTCTTGCCGCCAATAGGGTTGCACGAATTGCCGATGGGTGGTGGGCATAGTCGTCGACAAGGACGATGCCGGCGGCCGTGCTTCGTATCTCGAACCGTCGGTCCAAGGAACGATACGACGCTGCTGCTGAGGTGATGGCTGCGGGTTCTCCGCCCGATGCCCGTGCCGCCAGCCAAGCCGCCGCCGCGTTGGCCCGGGCATGGGCTCCGGGTGCCTGCAGCCTCAGTTCGTGAGCCACACCCGTTGCCCTTTCCCGCAACGTCATGGCACTGCTTTCAGGACGGCTGGGCGCTTCGGTGATCCAGTCTGCGGAAGGATGGGTGCCGAAGCTGACAAGTTGGGCCGGGCCGACCAGGCCGCCGCCGACCCACTCCCGCAGGTTGCGGTCGTCCGCGTGGTAGATGAGGGTGCCACCCGGTTGCATGCGGCCCGCGAACGTCGTGAATGCAGTGCGCAGTTCGCCAAACGACCGGTAGCAATCCGGGTGGTCCCATTCCATTGACGTGACGACGGCCACAGTTGGACACAGGCCCAGAAACATGTGGTCGTATTCGTCGGCTTCGATCACGAACAACGAGCCTTGTCCGTCCCTGCCGCCCGGAAGGTCCGGATGCCGGGCTCCGACGATGTGCCCGGCATCCACGCCCGCGGCCTGGAGCATCCAGACGCACATGGCGGTCACTGTGCTCTTGCCGTGTGTTCCGGCAACGGCGGTCACCTGATTTCCGGCAAGCATTGCCGGTAAGAACGCTTCCCTCGTTACGACCGGCAGCCCCAGGTCCCTGGCGGCCGCCCATTCGGCGTTGTGCCAGGGAACCGCACTGGATCGCAGGATCGCATGTGGTCGCGCCGCCTTTGGAAGGGCGCGAAGGAAGCGGCCGTCCTGGACGGTGAACACGGTGATGTCCCGTCGGGACAAGTCGTTCGTGGCCGGCCCGGGACTGGGCTCGCTGCCGGTTACGGCGCAGCCGCGCTCGAACAGCACGGCTGCGATCGCGGACAGACCGGCTCCGCCGATGCCGATGATGTGGCAGCGGAAGTCCCGGGGATTGGCACGCAGCTGTTCCTGCCACGGGATGCCGCAGGGCAAGGTTTGTTCGATCGTCATGTGCGGATGACCACTTCCGGTTCCGCTGGCCGCGACCGCGGCCGGGATTTGCGGCTCATCAGGTATACGGCAACCGCGATCGCTGCCGGCGTGGCGATGTTGATCCAGTTCTCCGCCAGCCGGCCGGGCAGGGCTGCGGTGCGCCAGACATCGTCCGGCGCTGTCCGCACGATGTCGACGACACCGGACAAGGACGGCCAGCCGTCTTTGTCCGGCGGAGTCAGTTCGGCCACGGCCGGCAGCACCAGCCACCAGACCGCAAAACCGTTGGCTGTGGCCAGCAGCGCGCCGGCCAGACGCTCCTGTCGTCCCGGCTGCGAGCGCCGACCCTTGCGGTGCCAGCGACCGGTAACCCAATAGGCGGTTCCAACCAGGGCGGTCCAGATCGCCAGGGCGGGTACCGAATTCGCAACCGTCGCAACGAATTCGTCACCGGCGATAGGCAGGCTGAACGGCTGCAGGACGGGTCTCCAGTCGCGCATAACCGTCGGGTCCAAGGAAAGGCCTTCAAGACCGGGCTGCGCGAGCCACCATGTACCAATGACAAGGCCCAGCAGGCCCACGACGGTGACCGGGAGTTCGCGGCGTGCCCCTCGCCACCAACCGGAGGCGAATAAGACACAGGTGCTGACAATCAAGGTGGCAAGAGTGACGGTCATGGCGATGCAGGGCGCGGGCGGTCAGGGCCGCTGTGTTTTCGGCCGGTCTGTTCCAGGCTCCGGGCGGTTGTTGGCACATACCGTGTGCTTGGACAGGGAGGCGATGGCCGTGGCTGCGGTTTCGGCCGCGTTGGACCGGCCAAGGGTTGCCATACGGGCCGACATGGTTGTTCGTCGATCCGCATCGCGCAACAGGGGCAGAAGAAGCGTCGGCAATCGGTCGCGTACGGTTGCATCCTCGGTCACCAGACAAGCGCCTGCCTGTTCCAGTGCGCGGGCATTGGACCATTGGTGGCCGCCGGCGATGGGCAGTGGAACCAGGACGGCCGGAGTCCGGGAAGCCGGAAGTTCTCCCAGGACGCTGGCACCGGCACGCATGACGGCCACATCGGCAGCTGCTAGGGCCTGGGGGGCCTCCCGGTCCAAATAGGGTCGCACCACCAGTTTCCCCCGGAGTTCGGGAGCCAGCTCCATCCGCCGCACGGCTTCGGCAACGGCATCAAACTCCGCATGGCCGGTGACCAACAGCACCAATGCTTCCCGCAGCAAGGCTGGCAAATGGTGAAGTATCGCTTGGTTCAGCGATCGGGCTCCTTGGCTTCCGCCCATCACCACCAGTAGGGGGTCCCCCGGTTCGCCGGCCGGCATGTCCATTGCTGCCAGCAGGCTGCGACGGCTGGCCGCCGGATTGTTCATGGCCGCCAGCAGATCCCCGCGTACCGGGTACCCACATAGTAGGCTGTTGTCCGGGAAGCACTCCGCGGCCGAGGTCGTTGTGACCAGGACGGTTCGGGCCAGCCGGCCAAGCCAGCGCGCGGTGATGCCGGGTGCCGAGTCGGGCAGCAGCAGGATCAGGGGTATGCCCAGAATGTGCGCCGCCAGGGCTCCGGGCGCGGCGGCATTGCCTCCCGTGGCCAGGCATGCGTCGGGCTTGAAGCGGAGCACATGCATGCAGGCCTGCAGCGTGCCCAGACAGACCTGAGCGAGACTGAGGATGCGCCGTCCCGGTCCGCGGTCCAGCAACGGGCCCGTGGCGACCGCACAATACCGAATCCCGGCACCCGCAACCAGTTGCCGGGCCAGATCCCCGGTCCCTCCCAGCCAAAAGGTGTCGAGTCGCTCCGCCCGATCGGCGCAGAGCGCTTCCAGACGCTCCAAGATTGCCAGGGCCGGGTATACGTGGCCGCCTGAGCCTCCGCCGGCGCACAACAGTTTCATGGATGGGCTTGGATGCGTGTCGTGTGGTCGATGTTGACTAGCACTCCCATGGCTCCCAGCCAGGTGACCAGGGAGGATCCGCCAAAACTGATGAAGGGCAGGGTCATTCCCGTGACAGGTGTGATGTTGAGCACGACGCACACGTGTAGCAGCGCCTGCGTCGTCAGCATGAAAATGAGACCCACCGCGGTCAGTTGCCGGAACAGGGTTGTGGCCCTGGCCGCAATTGAAAGCCCGCGCCACGCGATGACGGCGTACAGGCCGATCACGGCAATGGAGCCGGTGAATCCGGTTTCCTCGCCAATCACGGCAAAAACCGAGTCGGTCCAGGGCAGCACTACCCACAGGGTCTTCATTTCCCCTTGGCCCGGGCCAGTGCCGAACAGCCCCCCCCGCACCGCGGCCCGCGCTGTGTTGCGTTCCTGCCAGCTGGCGCTGTTGAGGGGATCCGCAAAGGAATCCTTGAAGTCGAGGATACGTTCCGTCATGTAGGGGTAAAGGGTGGCCGCCGCTACAATCAGGATTGCAAAGAGGATTCCCACCCACAGCAACTGCCGGAGATTTCTGCTGGCCAGGAAGAACAGGGCAAAGGCGGTCGTGGATATGAGGATCGCCATCGTAATGTCCGGTTGCAACACGAGCAGAATCGCGACGCAGGCGGTGAACAGCGAAAAGGGATACAGGCCGGTGTTGTTGTCTCGTAGCTTCTCCCCCTTGCTGTCCAGCCAGTGGCTGGTGTAGAAGATCATCACAATCTTCATGACTTCGCTGGGCTGGAAGCTGGCGCCGAACAGCAGGCGTTGCGAGCCGAACGCGCGCGTGCCCACCGTCAGCACGGCGATCAGGCCGAGACAGGCTACGATGAACATTGCGGGGCTCAGGCTTTGCCAGATCCCGTGCGGCACCGCGGCGGCCACAAGGAAGACCGCAAGGCCCGCAATGAGCCACAGGATCTGTCGCTTCAGGAAGTAGAATCCGTCCGGCACGGCGCGCAGCAGGCCTTCGTAGTAGCTGGCGCTGAACACCATGATGATGCCTATGGCCAGCAGCGATGCCAGGGCGCTCAGCAGCCACCAGTCGTACTGCGCCAGCCAGCGAATTCGCTCCGAACGGGGCAACCCCGGAGCGGCCGCAAGCGTGTTGTGCGTCATGCTGCCTCGTCCCGCAGGCGTCCCGCCAGGAAGCGAAAGTGGTCGCCGCGCGCCGCGAAGTCCGGATGGCTGTCAAAGCTGGTGCCCCCGGGGGACAGCAGCACGGTGCCACCCGGGGGCACCCTCAGGCCCGCCTCGCTTACGGCGTCCTCGAAACAGTCGGCCTTCACAATCGATATCCCGTTCAGCCGCCTGCCAACTCCCTCCACGGCCCTGACGATGCCCGCTTGTGCTTCGCCGAACACAATCAGGGTCTGGACACGTTCGCACACCTCGGCGGCAAACGCGTCCCAAACCAAACCCTTGTCCCTGCCCCCGGCCAGCAGAACGAGTGGTCCGTCGCCTGCCCGCATGCTGCGAATTCCGGCCACGGCCCGTTCCGGCGAGGTCGCGATGCTGTCGTTGATCCAGGTTGTGCCGGCCGGGCCCGGCACTTCCTCCAGCCGGTGGGGGATGCCGGTGAAGGTGTCCAGGACGTGCTGGAGAGAAGCGGTGCATCGGTGGTCCGCCAGCGCGGCAGCCACGGCCAGCAGGGCGTTGGTCCGGTTGTGCGCGCCGCGCAGCCTGAACCGGTCCAACGACAACACGTCCTTGCCGTTGAACCGAATGCGGTTGCCCGCCAGCGAGAAGCTGTCCGTGAGGGCATGCCTGCGGGAAACGGCGATCCTGCACACGGCCCTGCGCGCCAGGCTGGCTTCCGTGTCCGCAAGCAACTCGTGGCAGGCATCGGCCTGGGGCAGGGGCGGATCGACAGCTTTGAATCGCGGCCGCGGTGCCGGCAGGAGTCGCCGGCAGACGGGATCGTCGGCGTCCAGGATCAGGGTTGAATCGCCGTTGAGCAGGTCCAGAAGGTTGAGCTTGGCCTGTAGATAGTCCAACATGCCCGCGTGCCGATCCAGATGGTTCGGTGTGACGTTGGTGAGCACAGCGGTCCGAATCCTGCACGCGTCCCGCAAAGGCGTCTGTGTCCACTCCGTCCGGAATAACTCCAGCTGAAAACTGCTTGCCTCCCAGACCAGGCGATCGCGGGGACCGAAGTCGCGGGCCTCGGTCAATAACGGGCGACCGATGTTGCCACCGACGTGGACTGTCCGTTCGGGATTGGCAGCCTGCATCAAGGCGCCGGTCAGGGCGGTTGTGGTGGTCTTGCCGTTGCTGCCGGTGACGACGGTGATCGGTGCCGGCGACGCGGCGAACGTCAGCATCGTATCGTTCACCACCGGAATGTGGCTCCTGCGGGCCGCCTGCACAACTTCCAGGTCAGTGGGCACACCTGCGGACAGGGCCACCAGGCTACATCCGGCCAGCAGCGCGGGATCCTGGTGGCCGAAACGCAGCCGCAGGTTGGTTCGGCGTCCGTCGCCGACCAACGTTGCCAGGTCGATGGCGGCGCGGTCGCAGCCGGTCACGTGTGCCTCTTCCCGGTGCAGGAAGCGACAGAGCTCGGCACCCTGTCGGGCCAGGCCGAGCACGACGACATGCATTCCCGCCCAAGGCCCTGTCAATGGAGAAGTGGGGTTCATGGCGGACAAGCGCTGCTACACCAGGGCCAACGAAACGCCCAGCATGCCGCATAGCACGCTGACAATCCAGAACCGTTCTTTGACCTGCATTTCACTCCAGCCCAAGGCTTCGAAGTGGTGGTGAATGGGGGCCAGGCGGAAAGGCCTGACATCCCTTCCCCAGAACCTGCGGGTGAACTTGGCACTGACGACCTGAATTATCGTGGACAGGGCCTCGGCCACGAAGATGAACCCGATGACCGGCAGGATGAGCCACTGCCGGGTCATCAAGGCCACCAGTGCCAGCGTGGCGCCCAACGCCAGGCTGCCGGTGTCACCCATGAACAACTGGGCGGGATGGGCGTTGAACCACAGGAAGGCGAAGAGGGACCCCACCACGATGAAACAGAAGATGGAGATGTACGTGTATCCCTGCAGGAAGGCGATGATGCCGTAGGCGACGAAGGCCACGGTGGTCGTGCTACCGGCCAGGCTGTCCAGGCCGTCCGCCAAGTTGACGGCGTTGCTGAAGCCGACGATGAGGAAAATGGCGACCGGCACGGTGAGCCAGCCCACGTTGACCAGGGAGGGGATGCCGGGAACCCCCACGGAGTCGATTGCAGGGGGACCGTGATACAGAACCAGGGCAATGACAGTGGCTAGGACGAACTGCACCAGGCTCTTTACCTTGGCCGTGATGCCGCCCTGCTGTTCCGAATTGCGAGTTAGGCTGCGGAGGTCGTCGTAGGTGCCCAGCCCCGCAAACGTGCCTAGGCAGAAGAACAGCAGCAGCGTGCTGGCGCCAATGATGTTGAAGCCGATCAGGTTCGCGATGTTCAGGGTGCCGGTGATCAAAAGGATGGGCAGCACAAATAGCCAGCCGCCCATGGTGGGAGTGCCGGTCTTGTCAAGGTGGTGGCCAGGCCCGTCCGTCCGGATTTTCTTGCCGATTCCATACCGGTGCAGGAGCGCGATTAGCGGCCTGCCCCACATGACGGCGATGAAGAAGCTGAGGGCGCCGAGAATCAGGGGAATCGACATGGTCGTCAGAACCGCCTTGCGCTGAGGCCGGACACGATTTCCTCCATGCCCACGGCACGGCTGCCTTTGATCAGGATCAGGTCGTCGGGGCGCACCAGGTCGGACAACAGGGACAGTGCTTCCTCAGCGTGGGCGGTCTGGTACACGGCCTCGGCAGCCATGTGGCTGGCGCGCGCGGCATCGCTGATCAGGCGGCCCAACTGGCCCACGGTGACCAGCAGGTTGGAGACGTTGGCGGCGTGGCGGCCGACAATCAGGTGGCTGGTCTCCGTCGACGATCCCAGTTCGCGCATGTCCCCGAGCACGGCGATGCGTCGGCCGTGTCGTTCCGGTTTGAGGTCCGCCAGCAGGTTCAAAGCGGCCAAGGCACTGGCTTCGCTGGCGTTGTATGTATCGTCGATTAACGTGCTGTTGTTGACGCCGTCGACCAACATCAGGCGAATCTGGTTGTTGGGATCGCGCAGGCCGGCCAGGATTTTCTGTAGGGGAATGCCTTCGACCAGTCCGGCCGCAGTGGCCAGCAGCGTGTTGTGTACGCTGTGGCGGCCCAACAGAGGCGACTTTACGTGGATGGTCCGGCCGGACGGATACAGGAACTGCGGCAGGTGGAGGCGGAACCGGCAGCCCTTGAACCCGGCGCTTTGGATTTGGTCCGCCCGCACGTCGCAGTCCGGAGCCAGTCCGACCTTGACGACCTGGGCTTCGGTCAGGGTCTCCATCCTCTGCACCATCGGATCGTCCCAGTTGAGGATGGCGACGCCTCCCGATTCTGCGGGTGGCAGCGCCCGTACCAGTTCCGACTTGGCCCGAAAGATGTTCTCGATGGTCCCGAGGCGTTCCAGGTGGCTGGGTCCGACGTTGGTCACGATGCCCAGGTGGGGCAGTGTCAGCCCGCACATCTCGTTGATTTCACCCAGGCGGTACATGCCCAATTCCGTCACAAACCGTTCATGGATGTGACTGAGGCCCATTAGCACCAGTGGCAGGACGTGCTCGCCGTTGAGGTTGCCGGGATTACAGTAGGTTTCGAAGTGTTGGCTGAAGACGGACCGGACCAGTTCCTTGGTGCTGCTCTTGCCGACGCTGCCGGTGATCCCGACCACCCGCAAGCTCCTGCGCGTGCGGTGCAGGCGCTGGAACAGGCCAACGTTCCGGATGGCCTGCATTGAATCGGGCACGACATACAGGACACAGTGTTCGGAGGTTGGGTATGCCGACTCACCTGCATCGGGCGACTCCAGACTTTGGGTCCGGCAGTTCGCAATCACGACCGGGTGGCTGGCCGGATCCAGGCCTTGCAAGGCCTGGGGTTCGCAAATGACGGCCCGGGCTTGCCGCTCCAGGGCATCGCCCACAAAGTCGTTGCCGTCGGTCCGGTCCCCGGGCAGGGCTGCGAACAGATCCCCGGGCGTGGCCAGTCGGCTGTCGACCACGGCGCGGCCGATGGGAATGGGCGGCAGATGGCGTGGCGGGGCCGAGCCCGTCAGGGCCTGCCACAGCGTGTGGTGGGTGACTTGGGTTGCCACCGCGGGAATGGAGGAGTTGGCCATGGGGTTAGGCTCGATGCGGATTCACGTGTCGGTCTCATTGCCGAACGGCAGGAGTGAAGGCAGGGCGGGGGCGGTGGTACTGAGCACACCCGAGGATCCATAGCAGGAGGGGTGGCAGTCGGGCGGAACGTTAAGGTAGGCCAAGCTGCGCCCCGCGATGCGGCTGAACAGGGGGGCAGCATTGTTGGAGCCCCACGGTCCGAGCACCGTGTCGGGGTTGGGGTTGTACAGCAGTACCAGGACCGTAATGCGAGGATCCTCGGCCGGCACGAAGCCGACAAAGCTGGCGATCACTTCATTGTCCGAGTACAGGCCGATCCGGTCGGGATCGGGAACCTGGGCCGTGCCTGTCTTGCCGGCGACCTTGAATCCCGGCACCTGGGCCGCCGTGACCTCCTTCTCCACGGTTTGCACCATCATCTCAGTGATGGTCGCGGCGGTTTCGGGCTTCACCACTCCGGGTCGCAGGACCGTGGGGGCAAACGAGTTGACGTAGTCTCCGTTAATCCTGTGCTGGACAACGTAGGGCTGCATCAGGTCGCCTTGGTTGGCCAGGGCGTTCACCGCGTTGATCATCTGGATTGGAGTCAGGTTGATGCCCTGGCCGAAACTGTTGGCGCCCAGGTCGGCGATGTTCCAGCTGGGCAAGCCCGGATGCTTGTCCTTGAGACTGCCGTTGAATTCGTGTGCCAGGTCGATGCCGGTCACCTCGCCCAGGCCGAAGTCAAACAGGTAGTCGTAGAACGTGTCGGCCCCGATGTGCTCCACCGCGATTTCCGCCATGATCGTGTTGAGCGACAGGGACAGGGCTTCGGTGGCCGTGACCCTGCCCGCGACGCGGTCATTGCTGTTGCGGAACACCACCCGTTCGCCGATCCTATACACCCCGTCGTCGAAAAAGACGTCGCCCGGCCGCACCGCCTCCGCGTCGATGGCGGCGGCCATGGTCAGCACCTTGAAGGTGGATCCCGGTTCGTAGACGGCCGTCACGGCCAGGTTGGTGAGGTTGGTGGCACTGTCGTCCAGGGACTCCGGCACTCCGGGTTCGAAATCCGGCAGGTTGGCCATGGCCAGGATGGCGCCCGTCCGGGTGTCCATCACAATCACCGTGCCGCCCTTGCGGATTTCGTATCGGCTGATTGCGTCCCGCAGCTCCTGTTCCACAATGTGCTGCAGAGAACGATCGATCGTGAGCACTAGGTCGCCCCCCATGTAGGACGGGATGTATCGCCGTGCATCGGATGCGATGACCGAGATCGGTTCCGTGCTGCGGGGCAGGTTGACTTCGCCTCGGAGGAATTTCTGATAGTAGCGTTCGATACCGTTGGCACCTATCCGATCGGCGTTGACCAGGCCCAGAACGTGACTGGCCAGGGCCCCTTGCACATAGTGCCGATCGGGCTGAAGTTCCAGCTGGAAATGCCTGAAGAAGTCGAAGTCCGGGCTCGTGCCGTCGAGAGTGTTGCGCAGGCCCAGACTGTCCATCACCTCCTTGAGCCCTGGTCCGCTGTCCGCCAGGCTGGTATCCAGGGGCCCCGTATCCTCGAGCAGGGCCTCCAGGCGCCGCAGGGCGCCGTCGTCGCCCGTGAGGTGGAGGTCCCACAAGTCGGCGGCGTGAGCTCCGCGTTGCTGCAGGGCGCGCAGGTACTGACCGGTGGCCAGCGGCAGGTCGTCGATCAGCAGCACCCAGGCATACACGGGTTGCGGTTCGCGGTCCGAGCTGCGCGCGGCATCGATTTCGGCCTGGCGGCGCGCGGCGAGTTCGTCCAACTCCAAGCGGAGGCGCGCGTTCAATTCGTTCCGCCGGGCCCGGTCGGTTCCGGCTACCAAGTGGGTTACAACATCCCGGTAGGCCGGTGGCATGGTTCCCAGGCGGGGAATCACGAATCCAAACGACCAGACGTCGCTGGCCAGCAATCCGCCGTGGATGTCCGTAATCACGCCCCGCGTGTCGAACTCAGGCAGGTTGCGATCCGTGTAGCTGTCGATGTCCTGCGTGTTGTGCAGGACCAGCTGGAACTGCACCAGGCGCAGGACCACCAGGATTGCCAGCAGCGCCGGCACAGCAAACACCAGGACGATGCGGAGGTGGTTGCCGGCAAAGAGATCGTCGCCGAGTGGGGATTGCGAAGTCGGATCCGAAGCGGCCATGGTGTTACTTGCCGGCAGTCTGCCGCGCGCGCAGGTTGTCGAACATGCGGTCCAGCCAAACCTGGACCGTGCCGGTGTGATCGAGGACCGTTTCCTCAGCCTCGACTGCCGGAGGCAGGAGCGTAATGCTTGCCAGCGCGCGTTGGACACCCTTGAGGAACTGTCGTCCCAGTTCGTCGAAATTGCGCCAACCGGCCGCCAGCGAATCCCTGCGGCGGGTGGACGAGTCCGGCTGGCCGGGCGCTGCGGTGGCTGCGGTGGCATCGGCCAAGACCGGTTCCGTGGCAATCATCCAGATGGGCTCGGTGTCCGGCTGCAGGCCTTGGCCGATGGCCCACAGGCCGATCTGATTTAGGTCTTCCTCATCGCCGATGCGGCGCAGCAGTTCGGCGTTGATCTGTTCCTGGAGTGCACTGGCCTGTTCCAGTTGGGCCAACTGCAGGCGGACCTGGTCAATGCGGAAGGACATGTAGACATTGGCCATGGCCCCGAAGGTCACCACCACAATGAACATCCCCCACCAACCGGCAACCGGAACCCGATCGCTGAAGGCGATCGAGCTGCGCCAGGCCTGAACGGCGCCTCCCAACAGCGCGTGGGAGGGGTGCTCATCGGCCAGCGTGGTCGACGTCAGTTGTTCTACGGGAGGATTCAGCCGGGTCATGTCAGCGTGTCCCGGTCCGTTCGTTCCCGGCGGGCTGCCGGTGGGCCGCAATCTCCCCTCCGATGTCCTCCCGGAAGACCTTCTCGGCGACTCGCAGCCGTGCCGAGCGGCACCGCGGATTGTCCGACAGCTCCCGATGGCCCGGACGCATGGCCTGCTTGGTCAGGACGGAAAGGGCGGGCATGTCCACATCTCCGTGCCGGGCATATTTGTTGCGGGCCGGCCTGCGGCCATGGGTTTTCAGGAAACGCTTGACAATCCCGTCCTCCAGACTGTGGAATGAAAGCACCAGGAGGCGGCCCCCGGGAGCCAGGAGCGAAACGGCCTGTGGTAGCACGGCCTCCAGCTGGCCCAGTTCGTCGTTGACGGCGATGCGCAGGGCCTGAAACGTGCGCGTGGCCGGGTGCAGGCGGCGGCGCGGCCGGTGCGGCGCGGCCGCGGCCACCGCCGCCGCCAGATCGCCTGTGGTCCCGAAGGGACGCTGTTCCGCCACCGCCGCGGCGATGCGCCTGGCGTGGGGTTCCTCGCCCAAGGTCCAGAGCAGTTCTCGGAGTTGGCCTTCCGACCAGCCGTTGACGATGTCGGCCGCGGTCAATTCCTGGCTCCGATCCATCCGCATGTCCAAGGGACCGGTCTGGGCGAATGCGAAACCCCTTTCCGGATCGTCGATTTGCGGAGAGCTGAAGCCAAGGTCCAGCAGGATGTTGTCGCAGGCGGACACATTCCACGCCGCCGCGAGATCCCGGAGATTCCCGAACCCGCCGTGGACTAGGCGGCACCGCGCGTCCAGGTTGCGGGCCTTCAGGCGGTGTCGCGCCCTGGCCAGCCCCTCGGCGTCCCGATCCAGTCCCCACACCCGCGCGCCGGGCCCAGCGCGGGTCAGGAAGGCGACACTGTGGCCGGCATCCCCGATGGTGCAGTCAATCAGGCGCGCGCCCGGCCGCAGGACCATCAGTCCCAGGACCTCCTCCAGCAGCACCGGTAGGTGCCATCTTGGGGTCGGCCCGGTGCCGCCGTGCATCGTCGCGGCGGCACCGGGCGCTGCTTCCCGGTAGCCGGGGTCCAACGAACGTGTTAACAACAATGTAGCTTCCGCCCGTAACTGTGAAGTAAGGTGGCGATGTTGGCGGTGCAGTGCTCGTGTTGAACCGTGCCCTGCAACAGGAATTATATGGGGATGGGATTGTGCGGGCGCGGATCTGGATACGGAAACCGGCGGGAATGCCTCCGCCGGGAGGATTCCGCACGGTTGCGGCTAGAGTGTGGTATATTTGCGTCCCCTGCCTTTCCGCGGGGACCGGGGCTCTTGCCTTAGGGCCCCGTGTATGCGCGGAAAGTTCAGGCGCGCCGCAACCAATTCAGGGAGGCCCGATGCACGTCCGCAATCTGACACACACGATCCTGTTCTCGATTTCGTGCGGTTCAGAAGCACCGGCAGACAGGCACCGGAACCTCCGTTTGAAAACACCACCGGACCATCTTGCAACGGCGCCATTCCCGCGGTAGCCGCCGATCCCGGTTCTGTTTGCACTCTCCCCTTCAAAACTGAGATCTGAGATCCGGTTGCCTGCTGTCGGGCGACCGTTCCCCAAGGGGTGCCCAAGCCGCCGCCAATGGAGCCGCGGCCGCGCGCCCTTCCGCCAGTCCAAGGAGCTGCACCCATGACAACCAAACTTCCCGTCCAGACGGGTTTCGGGTCGCGCAAGTCCTATGCCCGTACACCGGTGGCCATGTCGCTACCCAACCTGATCGAAGTGCAGAAGAAGAGTTTCGAGTGGTTCCTGGAGGACGGCCTGCGCGAAATCCTGGAGGAATTTCCGCCCATCCTCAGCTACGGTAAGGCCTATCAGTTGACGCTGGGGAAGCACACCTTCGAGGAACCCAAGTTCACGGAGGAGGAGTGCCGCAACAACGACAAGACCTATGCGGCGCCGCTCAAGATCGATGTCAGCCTGCTCAACATGAGCACCGGCGAGATCGTGGACCAGGAGGTCTACCTCGGGGATTTCCCAATGATGACTCACACGGGCACGTTCATCATGAACGGAGCCGAACGGGTGGTGGTCTCCCAGCTGATCCGATCGCCCGGCGTCTACTTTTCGCAGGTGGCGGACCGCTCGACGGGTAGGCCTCTGGCGACGGCCAAGGTGATCCCCAGCCGGGGTGCTTGGCTGGAGTTTGAGACCTCAAAGCGTGACGAAATCACGGTCAAGGTGGATCGCAAGCGCAAGCAGTCGGTAACGATCCTGATACGTGCCCTGGGCTATGGCACGGACGAGGAAATCCGCTCGCTGTTCAAGGACGTGGACACGGACGAGCAGCATCGCTTCATCGAGGCAACGCTGGAGAAGGATCCGCTGGCACCGGTGGTCAACGGCGAGGAGGGGATCAAGGATGCCCAGATTCGCTTCTACCGCACGCAGCGGCCCAGTGATCCGGCCAAGGCGGAGGCGGCCCGGCGGTTCATCGAAGAGCAGTTCTTCGACACGCGCCGGTACGATCTGGGCAAGGTCGGCCGCTACAAGCTGGACCAGCGCCTTGAGCGGACGGAGCGCATGGAACAGCGGATCCTGACCCGCGAAGACCTCCTGGACATCGTGCGGCGCATGATCCGGATCAACAACCGTGAGGTCGAAACGGACGTGATGGATCACTTGGGCAACCGCCGCGTGAACACGGTCGGCGAGTTGCTGCAGGGCCAGGTCCGGGTGGGACTGGCGCGGATGGAAAAGGGCGTGCGTGACCGGATGGCGGTGCGCGATCCCGAACAGATGGTGCCAACCCAGTTGATGAACGCCAAGCTGGTGCTGGGAGCCGTGCGCGAGTTCATGGGCGGCAGCCAGCTGAGCCAGTTCATGGATCAGATCAATCCCCTTTCGGAGCTGACCCACAAGCGGCGCCTGAGCGCGTTGGGCCCAGGTGGTCTGAAGCGGGAGCGGGCTGGGGTGGAAGTGCGCGATGTGCACTTCAGCCACTACGGCCGCATCTGTCCCATTGAGACGCCGGAGGGGCCGAACATCGGGTTGATCGGCTACATGAGTTCCTTCGCCCGGATCAACGGCCTCGGCTTCATCGAGACACCCTACCGCCCAGTCCTGCACGAGGTGCCGGGGCGCATTAAGGAGCTGCAGGGCCGGACACTCAACGAGGATGTGTTGGATGGCAAGGGTGGACTGCTGGGAGCGGCCGGGTCCGTCGTCGACGAGGAACTGGCCCGGCGCATAACGCGGTCCAAGTCCGGTCGGTCGGTGGTGGTGAAGCCGTTCGTGGCGGACAAGATTGTCTATATGCCGGCGGATGTGGACGAGCGCATGACGATTGCGCAGGCGAGCACCCCGCTGAACGAGCGCATGGAACTCCTGAACGAGTACCCGTCGACGCGTCGCGCGTCCGACTTCCCCCACGTGCCGGTGGACCAGGTCGAGTACATCGACGTGTCCCCCCAGCAGATTGTGGGCATCAGTGCCTCTCTGATTCCGTTCTTGGAACATGACGACGCCAACCGCGCCCTGATGGGATCGAACATGCAGCGGCAGGCGGTTCCGCTGATTCGGGCGGAGGCGCCGACGGTCGGCACGGGCATTGAGGGGCAGGTGGCGATTGACTCCGGCCAGGTGCTGGTGGCCGGGGAGGCCGGTCTGGTGACGGCCGCCTGCGGCGACCACATTAAGGTGTTGAACGACAAGGGGCGGCACCGCACCTACAAGCTGCGCAAGTACAACCGCAGCAACCAGAGCACCTGTATCGACCAGTGGCCGGTCGTGCGGCAGGGCCAGCGGGTGGAGGCCGGCGAGGTAATTGCGGACAGCGCCAGTACCGAGCGGGGCGAACTGGCGCTCGGCCAGAACGTACTGGTGGCCTACATGAGCTGGGAGGGCGGCAACTACGAGGACGCCATTCTGGTGAGCGAGCGCCTAATCCAGCATGACAAGTTCACCTCCATCCACATCGAGCGACACGAGGTGTCTGCGCGCGAGACCAAGCTGGGCCTGGAGGAAATCACGGACGACATTCCCAACGTCGGCCCCGAGGCCCGGCAGCATTTGGATGGCAACGGCATTATCCGCATTGGGGCCGACGTGACCGGCGGCGATATCCTGGTGGGTAAGATTTCCCCCAAGGGCGAGACCGTGCTGTCGCCGGAGGAAAAGCTGTTGCGTGCCATCTTCGGCGAGAAGGTGCGGGACGTGAAGGACACCTCGATGCGGCTGCCCAACGGCCAGCGGGGCAAGGTGGTTGACGTCAAGGTCTTCACGCGCGACGAGCACGACCTGCCGGCCGGTACGGAGCGCGAGGTCCACATCAACGTGGCCCAGCGGCGCAAGCTAACCGAAGGCGACAAGATGTCCGGGCGGCACGGCAACAAGGGTGTGATTTCGAAGGTGATCCCGGTTGAGGACATGCCGCACTTGGCGGACGGGACCCCCGTGGACATTATCCTGAATCCAATCGGGGTCCAGGGACGCATCAACCTGGGCCAGATCCTGGAGAACCACCTGGGCTGGGCCGCCCACCGGATTGGTTTCCGGGTAGCGACGCCGGTCTTTGACGGTGCGCGGCAGGGCCAAATCGACGCCGAGCTCGCGCGGGCTTGGCTGACGGACCGGGCCTGGGACATCATGTCGGAACGCGCATGGCGGCTGGGTGCCGAACTGGACACCGACCCCGAAGTCGACTTCCGCTTGGAGGCTCTCGACGATGACAGGGAAATGCAGTTTATCTATCTCCACGAGTGGCTGCCGGCGGACCACTATGACATGGCGCGCGTGGACAGCGACTACGCCTTTGCCCGGCGCGCTGTGGTGCGGGAGTGGCTGAAGGAGAAGGGATACAGCCCGGAGACCATCCTGCCGCAGGACTATACCCACAGGGAGACAACGGAAGCGGACGATCAGTTGGCGGTGGATGTCGCCTACCGGGAATGGATCCAGCAGCAGACGGAGGGAAGCGACGACACGCGTGTGTGGACGGACCTCGGCAGTGCGGAACTGGCGATGGCGGCCGCCCAGGTGGCCGCTAGGAGCGGACACCCCCTGCCCCTGTCGGGCAAGCAGGTGCTCTACGACGGCAAGAGCGGGGAGCCCTTCAACGAGCCGGTGACCGTCGGCGTTTCGTTCATGCTGAAGCTTCTGCATCTGGTCGAGGACAAGGTGCACGCCCGCAGCACGGGTCCGTACAGCCTTGTGACCCAGCAGCCGCTCGGCGGCAAGGCACAGAACGGCGGCCAGCGCTTTGGTGAAATGGAGGTGTGGGCGCTGGAGGCCTACGGTGCCGCCCACAGCCTGCAGGAGATGCTCACGATCAAGTCGGATGACACGATCGGCCGCGTCGCGACCTATCAGGCGATTGTCAAGGGCGAGGACATCCAGAAGCCGGAGCGGCCCGAGAGCCTCAAGGTCCTTATCAAGGAATTGCGCAGCCTGGGCTTGGCCATGGACATAACCGACGACAAGGGCGAGTCGGTGGTCGTGGGCCGGGAGGATGCCACCCCTGCCATGCCGATTTTCCACGGTGGCCTGCCCACCCCGCTGTAGTCCGGATTCTTAGTTAGGCGAACACCTCAGACGGCAGATTTTGATGGCGGGTTCCAGTCGGACCGGCCGGAGTTGCGGACACCAAGGAGCAGAGCATGGATACAGGCAAGTTCGGGCTGGCACGGATTTCACTGGCTTCACCCGAGCAGATTCTCCAGTGGAGCAAGGGCGAAGTGCTGAAGCCGGAGACGATCAACTACCGGACCCTCAAGCCTGAGCGCGACGGCCTCTTCAGCGAGCGCATATTTGGTCCCGAAAAGGACTGGGAATGCAGCTGTGGCAAGTACAAGCGCGAGCGGTACAAGGGCATCATCTGCGACAAGTGCGGCGTTGAGGTCCTGCCGAACCGGGTTCGTCGGGAACGCATGGGACACATTTCCCTGGCATCCCCCGTGAGCCACATTTGGTATGCCAAGGGTATGCCCTGCCGTCTGGGCCTGCTGCTGGATATCTCGCCCCGGGAACTGGAGAAGGTTCTGTACTATGCCCAGTACATCACCATCAGGGTCAACGAGGACGCGCGCAAGCGGCTGATTGTCCGGCGCGAAAAGGAACTGGCACTGAAGCTGACCAAGATTCAGGCGTCCACACAGAATCAGCGCAACAAGGCTGAGGCCGCGTTCGAGGAGGCGCGCGACCGCGTGCTAGTCGAGCGGGACCGCCAAATCGAGGATGTGGACGAGGACATTTCCACGCGTTCGAGTTCCGCCATCGCCCAGGTCCAGGCGCTGATCCAGTGGGTCAACGAGCATGTGGGCAAGTCGGCGCCGGAGTCGCAGCGGCTGAGCTGGGTCAAGCGGGTCGTGGTGGCCAAGGGTCGTCGGGTGGCGGCTGACCTCGAGACCGTCATCAACGGCCACTTCGAGGATTTCGCGGACCAGTTGGGCCGGGAGTCCGAGGAGAAGAAGGCCGAGATTGTCCAGGATGCGGCCGCCCAGGTGGACGACCTGCGCGAGCAGATCGAGCAGGAGTTGGCGGAATTGGACGGGACGGAGGAGCAGAGCCGCGAAAAGCTGATTGAGACGATGGAGGAATCGCTGAAGGGGCTCAAGGACATCCACACCGGGATGCTGATTTCGGATCATGAATACCGGAACATGGTCAAGCAGTACGGCAACACCTTCGAGGCCCGCATGGGGGCCGAGGGCATCCTGGAACTTCTCCGCAAGATTGACCTGGACGACCTGATCGACGAGATGCGGGAGATCATTCGGACGTCCCGCAGTGAGCAGAAGCGGACCAAGGCCGCCAAGCGGCTGAGGGTTTTCGTGGATCTGAAGAAGTCCGGCAACCGTCCAGAGTGGATGATCCTCACCGAACTGCCCGTCATTCCGCCGGAACTGCGGCCCATGGTGCAGTTGGACGGCGGCCGGTTCGCCACCAGCGACCTGAACGACCTCTACCGGCGGGTCATCAACCGCAACAACCGCCTCAAGCGGCTGCTGGAGCTCAACGCGCCCGATGTCATCGTGCGCAATGAAAAGCGCATGTTGCAGGAGGCGGTCGACAGCCTGATTGACAACCGCAAGCGCAACCGCAACACGGCCAACCGCAACCAGCGGCATCCCCTCAAGAGCCTGACCGACATGCTCAAGGGCAAGCAGGGACGCTTCCGACGCAACCTGCTGGGCAAGCGGGTGGACTATTCCGGCCGCTCCGTGATCGTCGTGGGTCCCGACCTCAAGCTGCAGCAGGCCGGCATTCCCAAGAGCATGGCCCTCGAGCTGTTCAAGCCGTTTGTCATCGAAAACCTGGTGCGCAACGGCACCGCCACCAACGTGCGGCACGCCAAGCGGATGGTGGACACGGCGGAGGAGGAGGTTTGGGATGTCCTGGAGAAGATCACCCGGGAGCGCCCCGTCCTGCTCAACCGTGCCCCGACCCTGCACCGGCTGGGCATCCAAGCCTTCGAGGTGAAGTTAATCGAAGGCAGCGCCATTCAGCTGCATCCACTGGTCTGCACGGCCTTCAACGCCGATTTCGACGGTGATCAGATGGCGGTGCACGTACCGCTCAGCGACCAGGCGGTCCGGGAGGCCCGCGAACTGATGCTGGCCTCGCGCAACCTGCTCAAGCCGAGCAGCGGCGAACCGATCATCAGCCCGACCAAGGACATGGTAATGGGCGTGTTCTACCTGACCCTGATGGAGGCGAGCGATCTGCCGGACGCCGAACTGCGCCACTATCCGAATGCGGACCAGGCCGTGTATGCCCACGAGCAGGGCAAGGTCGGCCTGCGCGAGCCCGTGATGGTGCGCCTGCGGCCGTATGTCGAGCAGCAGATGGTAACCGACCTGGACATCAATCCGCGTTGGGTGAAGGCCTTGGATGCCGGCGGCCTGGAAACGATGGCACAGTTGCGCAGCGCCATCGCCGATGCCGGCAGCCACGAAGAGTTCCAGGACCGGGTCCACGACTTCGGCGAAGCGGCCATGGCCGAGACGCTCGAGGCGCTGGCCGCGGCCGAAGAGGACGAAAGGCCGGTTGAACCGCCGGAGTTCAAGCGGACCACGGTGGGACGCATCATCTTCAATCGCGTGCTGCCGCCCCAGATGCCGTTCGTCAACGAACGGCTGGACAAGGCCGGTGTCAGTGAGGTCGTGCACTACGCCTACCAATTCCTGGGCATGGAGGAGACCGCCGAAGTGGCGGACCGCATCAAGGCCTTGGGCTTCCGATACGCAACCCTATCGGGCATCACGATGGCCGTCAGCGATCTGGAAGTGCCGGCGGACAAGGGGGACATCATCCACGAGGCCCAGCAGCAGGAACTGCAGCTGGAGGCCCAGTACAACCGGGGGTTGATGACCACCAGCGAAATGGAAAGGGGCCGGATCGAAGCCTGGAACGGCGCCACGAACCAGGTTTCGACACGCATCCGGGAAATGCTGAACCCCACCAACAGCGTGGGAGCCATGTCGATTTCCGGCGCCGCCAAGGGCGGTCACACGACCATCAACCAGTTGGCGGGCATGCGGGGTCTGATGTACGACCCCAACGGCCGCATCATTCCAATGCCGATCCGCTCGAACTTCCGCGACGGCCTCACGACGATGGAGTACTTCATCTCCACTCACGGTTCGCGCAAGGGACTGGCCGACACGGCGTTGCGGACCGCGGACGCGGGCTACCTGACCCGGCGTCTGGTGGACGTGGCCCAGGACGTGATCATCTCCCACAAGGATTGCGGCACGCCCAACGGCATCGTGCTGGATGTGCAGGCCGACAAGGCGCATCGCACCTTGAGCGATCTCGAGGGCCCGCGCGAGATTTGGCTCGGTCCCCAAGTGGAAAAGATCCTGGCGCGCTGCCTGGCGCAGAATGTGGTCGATCCGACCACTGGCGAGGTACTGTTCCACCGCAACCATCTCATCACGGACCTCGAGGTGTCCACCCTGGTGGAACGAGGCATCGAACAGATTGAGGTCCGCACCCCCCTGACCTGCGACAGTCGCTTCGGCCTCTGCCGCTACTGCTACGGGTCCAACCTGGCCTCCCGCGAAATGGTGGAGCTCGGCGACGCGGTGGGCATCATTGCGGCCCAGTCCATCGGGGAACCCGGCACCCAGCTGACACTGCGCACCTTCCACAGCGGCGGCGTGGCCTCGTCCCAGGACATCACCCGCGGCCTGCCCCGTGTGGAGGAGCTGTTCGAGGCGCGCATTCCCAAGGGCGAGGCGGTCATCAGCGAGCTGGACGGGACCGTTTCGACCTACTTCGACGGTGACGTCCGCATGGTCAGGGTGAGCCGGGAGGACGCGCTGCACCGGCCCGTGCAGGTGCCGCCGGAAGGCTGGAATATCCTGATTGCCATCGGCGATTCGGTGCAGGCCGACATGCCGGTCGCGATTGCCAAGGAGGTGGCGGAACTGCCGGATCCTCCGGACAGTCACATGCTCCGGGCAGGCATGGAAGGCACCGTCGACCAGGTCGAAGCGGTCGGTGACGGCGGCACCATTCACGTGTGCAGGACGGTACCGCACACGTGGGAAGCGGAAATCCCGGCTTACACGGAACCGCTGGTCAAGGACGGCGACCATGTGACTGCCGGCACCCAGCTGACCCCCGGGGCGCTGGACCCCAAGCGGATTCTCGAAATCTCCGGGCGCGAGGCATGTCAGCTGTACATCCGGGACGAAGTCCAGAAGGTGTACGTGGAACAGGGCGTGGCCATCCACGACAAACACATCGAGGTAATTCTGCGCCAGCTCCTGCGGCGGGTTCAGGTTCAGGCCACCGGCGACACCGAGTTCCTGCTGGGCGAGTACGTGGATCGCTACCGCTTCGAGGACGTGAACGACCGCATGGTGGACGAAGGGCTGAAGCCGGCCCAGGGCGCCCTGAAGCTGCTGGGCATGACCCGGGCGGCGCTGATGACCGACAGCTTCCTGGCGGCCGCCAGTTTCCAGGAGACCACCCGCGTGCTGACGGATGCGGCCATCAAGGGTCAGGAAGATCGCCTGCGCGGTCTCAAGGAGAACGTCATCCTCGGCAATCTGATCCCGGTGGGCACCGGTTTCCACCAGCGACTGACCGAGGAGGCCCGCATCGGTGCCGGCAGCCGGGATACCGAGGTTGGCAAGGGCCTGGGCGACATGGCTTCGGATCTGGAGTTCCTGCAGGAGCTTGCGGACAGCGACGACATTCTGGGCGCGGCCCTGGCCGTGGGCGAACTGGACTCCCTCCAGAATGTCGGTCTGGGCAACGATGTCGACGACCTGGAAGAGGAAGAGGAGGCGGTGGAGCCGGAGTAGATTCAACGCCGGCTGCGGACCACTTGTTCGGACGCAGCCGGCACACCGGTTTTTGACCGGCACACCTTTCTGGCCCATACTTTCCGCTTGCCAGTCAGGTATTGCGGGTTCCCGGACGTGTGGAACCCGCCCACACGCGCGGCGGAGGATCTTTTGCCGACCATCAACCAGCTCGTCCGCAAAGGGCGCAAGTCCAAACCCAAGAAGATGAATGCACCGGCCCTGAGGGTGACACACAACACCCTGACCGGCCGCACCCGCACCAGCAAGACCGGCAATCCGCAGAAGCGCGGCGTTTGCACGCAGGTGCGGACCACCACACCCCGCAAGCCGAATTCGGCGCTGCGCAAGGTGGCCCGGGTGCGCCTGACCAACGGCATGGAGGTCACAGCCTACATTCCGGGAGAGGGTCATACTCTCCAGGAACACAGTGTGGTGTTGATTAGGGGCGGCGGGGTGCGCGATTTGCCGGGTGTGCGCTACCAGATTGTGCGCGGGGCCCTTGATGCCACCGGGGTCGAGAACCGGCGGCGCGGCCGCAGCCGCTACGGCACCAAGAAGAGTTGATCCATTGGGAACAGCAGCGCGTTGACGCGGTAACAGGACAAGCACATGCCCAGAAGAAACAGGCCGCCCATCCGGGAGATTGAGCCCGATCCCCGCTACGGTTCGATGGACTTGGCCAAGTTCATCAACAACTTGATGCTCCACGGCAAGAAATCGACTGCGACGCGCATTGTCTACGGTGCCCTGGACATCGCCGAGCAGCGTCTCGGCCAGCCCGGGATTGAGATTTTCAACACTGCCTTGGAACGGGCCATGCCGCGCGTCGAAGTCAGGCCGCGGCGCGTGGGCGGAGCCACCTACCAGGTGCCGATGGAAGTGCGCTTCGAGCGCAAGCAGGCTCTTGGCATGCGCTGGCTCATCAACCATGCCCGTCAGCGGGGCGGCCGCGACATGGCCAGTCGCCTGGCGCAGGAATTGATCGAAACCATCAATGGGGAGAGTGCCACCATCAAGCGGCGCGACGACACCCATCGCATGGCCGATGCCAACCGGGCCTTCACGCACTTCCGATAGGGCGCGTCGCCGGGCCGTCTTCCCCCGTCAACTCAATATTGTCTCCGCCGAACACCGGCCGGAGCGGTGACCCACGTCCTGCGGGCCGCCGTTTCGGGTTCGGCGATCGCGCGCGAATCCCGACCAGGCAAATCCCATGAGTGCCAACCATCCCCTCGAGCACATACGCAATATCGGCATCATTGCCCACATCGACGCGGGCAAGACGACCACCACCGAACGGATCCTCTTCTACTCGGGGCGCACCCACCGCATGGGCGAGGTTCACGAGGGCACGGCCGTCACGGACTGGATGGAGCAGGAGCGCGAGCGGGGCATTACGATCACGGCGGCAGCCATCACGACCAACTGGTGCCACTCCGTCACCGGTGCCGAGTGCCGGATCAACATCATCGACACCCCGGGCCATATCGACTTCACGGCCGAGGTGCAGCGCTGTCTGAGAGTCCTGGACGGCGGCGTGGTGGTGTTCGACGCGGTGGCCGGGGTGGAGCCCCAAACGGAAACGGTTTGGCGCCAGGCCGACAACTATGGCGTGCCGCGCATCTGCTTCATCAACAAGATGGATCGGCTGGGGGCCAATCTGGATCGCACGGTGGCCATGATTGAGGAACAGCTGGGGGCCAACCCGGTGCTGGTCCAGATGCCGATTGGTTTCGAGGAAAGTTTCGCCGGCGTGGTCGACCTGATGGAGATGAACGCCCATCTCTTTACCGACCAGTTGGGAGCCCAGCCTGAAACGACCGACATTCCGGCGGAACTCATGGCGGCGGCGCGGGCCGCGCGCGAGGCCATGGTGGAAAAGATCGTCGAGTCGAGCGACGAACTGATGTCCGCCTTCCTGGAGGACGAGGAGTTGGACACCGAGGATCTCAGGCAAGCCCTCCGCACCGCGATCCTGCGCGGCGATCTGGTACCGGTGCTGTGTGGGACGGCCCTCAAAAACAAAGGCATCCAGCCCCTGCTCGACGCTATTACCGTCTACCTGCCCAGTCCGGCCGACGTGCCTCCCGTGGAAGCCAGACACCCCGACACGGGCGACGTGGTGGAGGTCCATCCGGATCCCGACGAACCGTTCGCCGGTCTGGTGTTCAAGGTCGTGACGGATCCCTATGTGGGTCGGCTGTCCTACGTGCGGGCCTACGGCGGAACCCTCAGCGTGGGCGAGACCATCTACAACAGCCGCGACGGGCGGCGCGAACGCATCGGCCGCCTGATGCAGATGTATGCGGACAAGCGGGAGGAAATCGAGTCGTGCCGCGCCGGGGACATCGCGGCCGTTGTGGGCCTCAAGGGTAGCTTCACCGGCGAAACCCTGTATGTCCGCCAACGTCCGGTGCGGCTGGAGGCGATTGAGTTCCCGGAACCGGTGGTGCGCATCGCGGTGGAACCCCGAACCACGGCGGACCAGGACAAGATGGGCATTGCGCTCAACAAACTGGCCGAAGAGGATCCGACATTCCAGGTCGGCTATGATGAGAATACCGGCCAGACCCTGATCAGCGGCATGGGCGAGCTTCACCTCGACATCATCGTGGATCGCATGATGCGGGAATTCCAGGTCGGCTGCAATGTGGGCGAACCGCAGGTAGCCTACCGGGAAACGATTACGCGGACGGTGCGGGCCGAGGGCCGGTTTGTGCGCCAAACCGGGGGCCGCGGCATGTTCGGACACGTGGAACTGGTCTTGGAACCGAACGCCGCAGGTGCGGGGTTCGAGTTCGAAACCAAGATCGTCGGCGGCGCGGTACCCCAGCAGTTCTTTGCACCCGTCGAGCGGGGGATCGCGGACGCGATGCTGAACGGAACGATGGAGGGCTACCCGGTGGTCGATGTCAAGGTGACGCTGGTGGACGGTTCCTTTCACCCCGTGGACTCCAACGAACGCGCCTTTCACATTGCCGCCAGCATGGGATTCCGCGACGGCATGGCGCGCGCCCATCCCATCCTGCTGGAACCCATGATGTCGATCGAAGTGCTTACCCCCGAGGTGTATACCGGCGACGTGATGGGGGACCTGAACGGACGCCTGGGACGGGTTTCCAACATGGAGCCGCATGGGCAAGGCATGAATCAGATCCAGGCTTCGGTGCCCCTGCGCGGAATGTTCGGCTATGCCACCACGCTGCGGTCCATCACCAGCGGCCGGGGCAACTTCTCCATGCAGTTCGATCGGTATGCCCCCGCCAAGTTGGATGGTGATGGCCGCGCCCGTTGACGCGCGGCTGTGGCCGCCGCGATCGGCTTGGAGCTGTTTTTGCATGGGGCGCAGCCGTATGGCTATACTGCCCCTTCGTGACTCTGGGTTCGGAGTTGCTCATCGGGCGCGGCCAAGTTCCCTTGGGGGACGCTCTCCGCAGATCGGGGTCGGCAGACCCCTGGGGTGGGATGCGGCCTTCGCCGGCGTGGTGAATCGGTGTCCATTGATTGGTCCAAGTCAATTCCAGTTGCAACAGGAAGAGGAAGATGGCGAAGGCGG